>CAYOHG010000733.1:0-1502 GCA_964403685.1 uncultured Planctomycetales bacterium | reverse complement strand
CGCCGGCGCGTGAACGCGGTCGCGCGTTCGGCGGCGCACGGGCGAGCCGTACAACTGGGCAGGCCGACCTGTCGCGGCGCGAGCGCCGCCGCGGCGGGCCGAATGCGACCGAAAGGTGGCCACGCGTGGATTTCCGACTCAACGACGACCAGCAGCAGCTCCGCGAGGCGTTGCGGACGTTTTGTGACCGGGAGATCGCCCCGAAGGCCGAGTCCCGCGACCATCTGGGACGCTTTGAGGACGGCCTGATCCAGCAGCTCGGCGAGATGGGACTGTTCGGGCTGTACGTCCCCGCGGAGTACGGCGGGGCGGGGCTCGATGTGGTGTCCTACAGCATGGCGGTTGAGGAATTGTCACGCGCCTGCGGGGCGACGGGCATTCTCGTGAGCGCCCACCACTCCCTGTGCGTCGACCCGATCCTCAATTACGGCACCGAAGCGCAGAAACAGAAGTATCTGCCGAAGCTCTCCACCGGCGAGTGGATCGGCTGCTTCTCGCTGACCGAACCCAACTCCGGCAGCGACGCCGGCGCCGCCCGCTGCATGGCCGTGCACAAGCCCGACGGCTGGCACATCACCGGCGCCAAGTGCTTCGTCACCAACGGCAACGAGGCGCACGTGGTCGTTCTTTTCGCGGTCAGCGATCCGGACAATCCGCGAAGGCGGCTGTCAGCGTTCATCGTCGATCGCGACATGTCCGGCTGGAAGATCGGCAAGGTCGAGAGGAAGCTGGGCATCAAGGCCAGCAGCACCACCGAGCTGATCTTTGAGGACTGCCGCGTGCCCGATGAGAACCTCCTGGGCGAGCGCGGCAAGGGGCTGAATGTCGCGCTGGGAACGCTGGACGGCGGCCGCATCGGCGTGGCCTGCCAGGCCATCGGCATCTCGCAGGCCGCACTCGACAGCAGCATCTCGTACAGCAAGACGCGCATCGCCTTCGACCAGCCGATCGCCAGCTTCCAAGCCATCCAGTGGAAACTGGCGGACATGCAGACCGGCATCGTCGCGGCGCGCGGCCTGGCGCGGCGCGCCGCCTGGCTCAAGCAGAGCAAGCGCCCCTTCGGCACCGAGGCCGCGATGGCCAAGCTCTATGCCAGCGAAATGTCCAGCCGCGTTTGCAGCATGGCGGTGCAGGTCTACGGCGGCTACGGCTATGTGTCGGACTATCCCGTCGAGCGTTACCTGCGCGACGCCCGGATCACCGAACTCTACGAAGGAACCAGCGAGATTCAGCGGCTGGTGATCGCTCGCAAGCTGATCACCGAGCCGGGCTGGGTCACGCGCTGACACAAACACCCGTGGCTTCACGGCGACAAGCCGATTCGAGGAACTCACATGGCCAGGACGTACAGCTATCTCGTCTCCGGAAAACGCAGCCCCATCGGACAGTTGCTGGGAGGGCTGTCGAAGCTGCCGGCGGCGCGCATCGGCGGGCAGGTCGCCAAGGCACTGCTCGCCGGCGCCCGAGTCGATCCGAAGGCAATCGACGAGACCTACGTGGGG
>CAYOHG010000732.1:0-1508 GCA_964403685.1 uncultured Planctomycetales bacterium | reverse complement strand
GCCGTGGCACTGGCCGCGCGCGGTTGGCGACGAACGGCGGTGATCTGGCTGGCCATCAGCACTGTGCTTACGCCGCCTTACGTTTACGCCTACGCCTGGAGCTTGCCGCTGCTGCCGGAAGGGCTAATGACGGCCTCGGCTCCTTCCGGCGGATTGCGTACCTGGCTGGTGACGCAGGGCCGGGCGATTCTCTGCCTGGGTACCTGGACCAGTCCGCTGGCCGCGTTCGTGCTCGCCCATGCCTGGCGTCACCGCGCCGCTGGCGTGTACCGGGCGCTGCTGCTGGACGCCTCGGCTGCACGGGCCTGGCTTCACTGCGGTCTGCGCATACTGCCCGGGTGGATCGCGCTGGCGTTTCTGACCTGCTTTGCGGTGTGCGTCACTGAGTTCACCGTCTGCCATCTCTGCCGCGTGCCGACCTGGAACACCGAGGTGCTCGCCGCGCTTCAGGCGAGCGGGTCTACCGGCGGCGCCTGGCGCTTCGCGACGCCGGCGCTGGTGCTCGTGCTGCTGGTGATAGCCGTTGTTCTGGCCCGCCGCGGCCTGCTGCGCGAGCTGATCGCGGATATCGCAACCGCACCGCTGGAAGCCGCCCTACCGTCCTCGGCACTGCGTTGGTCGCCGGCGCGGTGGGCGAGTGCCTGGCTGGGGCTGTCGGTCGCGCTGCTGGCGCCTTGGCTGCTGTTGCTTGCGAACCTGCATGACGCGGCGGCGCTGGCGCGGTCCTTGGTTGTCTTCTGGCGCGAATGGCCCGACGGACTAATGGTCGCGGCGATCTGTGCCGCAGGGTGCGCAGCGCTGGCGGTCGCGGTGGACGCGGCGGAGCTGCGGGTGGAAAGCCTGCGCCGCAGCGCCGGCCGCGGCGCGCTGCGCGCGGGCGTCCGCGCTGTTGTCGTGCTGGCGCTCGTTGCCGCGCTTCTGCCGGGCGTACTCATCGGCGATGCCTTTGCGCTGGCGATTGCCCGCTGCCCGGACTGGCTGCGGGACTCGGCGGCGCCGGTTGCGGGCGTCGGGGTGGCGCGCTTCGCGCTGCTGCCAATTGTGTGGATGCTGCTCGATCGCCGCGCCGAGCGCGCCGGACTGCTGAATCTGGCGGCCTGCGATGGCGCCGCCTGGCCGCTGGCGTACTTTCGCGTGGGGTTGCCGGCGGCCCGAGCGGCGCTGCTGCGCGGCAGCGCGGCGGCCGGCGTGTTGTGCCTGACCGAGGTGACCGCAACGCAATTCGTCGTTCCACCCGGCTTGCGCAGCCTCTCGGTCACGCTGTTGAACGAGATTCACTTCGGTCGGCAGGACGAAGTCATCGCGCTGTGCCTCTGGCTGCTGGCTTCCCTGACGCTGGCTGCGGGACTACTGGCCGGAGTGCAACGGCGGCCGGTCGCTCAGGAGAACTGAAGCGCCAGCAGCGTCATGTCATCGGCCGGCTCGGTTCCGCCGACGTGCTCGCGGACGACTTCCAACGCCGCGTCGATGAGATACTGCGGGGAAAAATCCTTGACCGCGGAAAGCCG
>CAYOHG010000731.1:0-1512 GCA_964403685.1 uncultured Planctomycetales bacterium | reverse complement strand
CCACTGTGGCAGCGCGGCCGCGCTCAGCTCCGCCGGTTTCGCCGGCGGTAGCCAGAGGATCGTCCGGCGGGCGAAATCCACGGGTGGGACGCTGTATGGGGCGGGCTCCTGAATGACGCCGACGCGATCCGTCGGCGCGAGCTTTTCAAGCAGGTACCGCGCTGCACTGCGGCGCGACTCGTGCGCGCGGGCAGCGTCGGTCGCGAACGAGTTGACGTAACCCGGCGTGCGCATCGAGAACAGGCACAGGAAGAGCATCAGCAGGGCCCGCTTCGTGCGGATGCGCGCGTCCTTACCCATCGCGGCGCAGGCGATCGCGGCCAGCAGCATTCCGGGCAGCACCAGGAAACGAGCGAACTCAGCCGGCTTTCCCGCCGCCAGAAGCGCAAAGACGAGCAGCGTTGCGACCGCCGGCAGCGCCGCCAGCGGCACCTCGCGCGGGAATCGCCACTGGATGAACGTGGCCAGCGTACCGAGGATGCAGATGCCCGGACCGACGGCCTCGAACAGCAGCCGCAAGACATATACGAACGCATAGGGGTGAACGACCGGCGTGTACATCGCCGTTGAATTCTGCACGTTGCTTGCCAGCCCCGCTCCGCCGCAAAGCGAATGCCAGACGACGTACGGATTGGTGATGGCGTATACGCCCAGCGCTACCAGCAAGGCCAGGCCCAGATCGACCCAGGTCCGCCGCGAACGCACCCGCACGTACCAGGCCAGCCCCGGCCACAGCGCCAACGCCGCCGCCCCGGTCAACACGAGGCTGGCCGCGGCGCCGCTGTACAAACCTAGCCGCAGGGCGTCGCGCCGCCGCGCGCGGGCCAGGTAATCCAGCGCGGCCAGGATCGCCCACAGCACCATGCATGCGGCGGGCAGGTGCGGCTTGGCTTCCAGCACGTCCGACAGGAACACCGGCGAGAGCGCCACACAGGCGAAGCACGCCAGGCCGGCGATTCGCCCGCCGGAGCGGCTGGCAATGCGGCTCGCCGCCAGCAGCGCCGCTGCACCGAAGATCAGCGTCAGCAGCCGCGCCGCCAGATAGAAGCGCGCGAAAAGCTCCGGCTGGCCGAGGTACACGTTGATGTCGGGGGTCAGCGTGAGCCAGCCGACGGCGCTGCCGATCGCCAGCATCGCGCCGACCAGGTAGATGTAGAGTCCGCCGTACTGATACAACTTTGGATCGAAGTCGCCGGCGCGGGGGTTCATCCGCTGCAAGGCGCGCAGCGTGATCATCTCGTCGGGCTGGGATGAGTACAGCCGGTAGCGCGTCAGTATCTCAGCCCGGGCGGCATGGTCGGCGGTCAGGTCGACAATGCGGTCACGGGCGGCGAGCGGATTGAGATCGGTGTCGGCCCCGGCGCTGCGCGTGGCGAGCTGGGCGGTGCGATCCGCGGCCTGATACTGATCCGCGGTCCACGGCGGACCGTCGGGAAACAGCAGCGGGTCGATGTCGCGAGCGGGAAGGCCCCAGAACAGGTAGGGCAGCATGAATGCGGCCCACACCGGAAT
>CAYOHG010000730.1:0-1518 GCA_964403685.1 uncultured Planctomycetales bacterium | reverse complement strand
CGCTGACCAAGCTCGCCGCCCCGGGCCTGCCGGAGCCGGCGGAGCCGATGCCGGCCCGGGCCTGGCTGGATGGACTCGCTGCCCGGTATGCGGACGATTGGATTCGTTTCTCGATCGAAGGCGTCGCCGACGGTTGTTTCATCCCCGCCGCGACGATGTTTTCCGGCGTGGCGGAAAACCTGCTGCAGAACGCCATCGACAAGCAGCGCAGCGACCCTGCCTTGCGGGTCGAGGTGCGACTGATCTGCCAGCCGGAGGGCGCGCGTCTCGAGGTGGAGGACAGTGGTACGGCAATCCCCGACCAGCTCGCGCAGCAGTTGCTCAGCCAGCGGGTACCCTCGGAGAACGGACTCGGCATCGGCCTGTACCAGTCCGCCCGCCTGGCGGAGCAGTATGGCTACCGGCTGACGCTGACGAAAAACCGCACCGGCAGCGTATCCTTCAGGCTTGCCCCCGCCTCCGGCTAGACATCGTCTATCTGTTCCGGGTCGAGGAAAGCCTCGGCGTAGCGACGGTAGACCCCCTGGTGCAGGAAGACCTCGAACAGGTCCGGATCGATGTGGCCGTTCGCGCTGAACTTGCGCATGATCTCGATGGCCTGCGACAGCTTCATGCCCTGCTTGTAGGGGCGATCCTTGGCGGTCAGCGCCTCGAAGATGTCGGCGATGCCCATCATGCGCGCCTGCCAGGACATCTGCTCGCGGGTCAGGCCGCGCGGGTAGCCCTTGCCGTCCATGCGCTCGTGGTGTCCGCCGGCATACTCAGGCACGTGCTGCAGGTGCTTCGGCCAGGGCAGCGCCTCGAGCATCTTGATGGTGGCGACGATGTGGTGGTTGATGATTTCGCGTTCCTTGGCGGTGAGCGTGCCAGAGCGGATCGTCAGGTTTTCGATCTCGTCGGCACTGAGAAACTCGCTATCGACGCCTTCCGGATTGCGCCAGCGGCGCCCGGTGCCGATCTCGCGCACGCGCTGCTGGTCTTCAGGTCGCATCGTTTCGCTTCCGACATTCGCCTGCCGCAGGAAGTCGCGTTCGGCATCGAGCACCTCGAGTTCCTTCCAGCACTCGGCCCAGACGGCGGTTTCCGCCGCGGCATCGGTCTTGGTGCGCAGTTCGAGCAGGCGCCGCAGGGTGGCGATCTGCACGTCGCGCTTGAGCACTTCGAAACGGGTGTCGATCAGGCCGATGCGGTCGAAAATGGTCTGCAGCTTGGTCGCCTTGTCGACGACATGCACCGGTGTCGTCACCTTGCCGCAGTCGTGCAGCAGGCCGGCGATCTTCAATTCGTAGAGGTCGCTGTCGGTCATCACGAAGTCGCCCAGGGGCCCTTCGGTGGTCGCGTTTACCGCTTCGGCGATCATCATCGTCAGCGCCGGCACGCGCTGGCAGTGCCCGCCCGTGTAGGGCGATTTCTCGTCGATCGCGAGGTTGATCAGGCTGATGAAGGACTCGAACAGCACCTCCAGCTGCGAGATCAGTTGGCGGTTGGTCAGGGCGATCGCGGCCTGCGAGGCGAGCG
>CAYOHG010000729.1:0-1530 GCA_964403685.1 uncultured Planctomycetales bacterium | reverse complement strand
AGCAGAGCGTCTCGCCGTTCATGTCGGTGATGGTGACGATGGTGTTGTTGAACGTGGCCTTGATGTGGACGATGCCACGGGCCACGTTCCGTCGGGTGCGTCGCTTTCCAGCAGGCTTGGCCACGTACAGGGCTCCTCGCGATTACCGCATTTCCTTGACGCTCTTCTTGCCGGCGACCGTTTTGCGCGGACCCTTGCGGGTGCGGGCGTTGGTTCGGGTGCGCTGCCCGCGCACCGGCAGGCCGCGCATATGCCGCAGCCCGCGGTAGCAGCGAATTTCGCGCAGCCGCGCGATGTTCTGTTGAATCTGCCGGCGAAGCTGACCCTCGACGACGTACTTGTTCTCGATGATGCTGGCGATGCGGCTGACCTGGTCCTCGGTCAGCTTGCCGCCGCGGATCGACGGGTCGATATCGGCCTCGGCCAGGATCTGCCGGGCGAGGTACGGACCGATGCCGTACAGGCGCGTCAGCGCCACGTCGATGCGCTTGTCGTTGGGAAGGTCGATACCGGAGATACGCGGCATAAGCCCGCTCCTTGCTGCGTTAGCCTTGACGCTGCTTGTGCTTGGGGTTGGCGCGGCAGATCACGCGCACCACGCCGCGGCGGCGGATGATCTTGCAGTTCTCGCAGATTCGCTTCACGCTGCTTCGGACTTTCATGTCGCCACGTCCTGTCTGAACCCTTCCAGCCGGGCCGTCGGGCCCGCGGTCCTCAGCGGCCGTCGGTTAATACCTCGGCGCCATTCTCCGTCACCGCGACGGTGTGCTCAAAGTGGGCCGCCAGCGAGCGGTCCTTGGTTACCACCGTCCAGCGCGACGCGTCGCGGAACTCGACCTCCGGCCGACCGGCGGTCACCATCGGCTCGATCGCCAGCGTCATGCCGGGCACGAGCTGAAAATCGGACCCGCGGTTGCCGCGCTCAACGTAATTCGGAACCTTCGGCTCCTCGTGCATCTCGCGACCGATGCCGTGCCCGACGAACTCACGCACCACACCGAGATCTCGCTCCTCGATGTAGCGCTGCACCTGCCGCGCCACGCGACTCCAGCGCTCGTGCGGCCGAATCTCGCGAATCGCCACTTCCAGCGATTCGCGCGTGACATTCAGCAGCTTCTGGGCCTCGCGGCTGGCCCCGTTGATCGCAAACGTGCGGGCCGAGTCGCCGCAGTAGCCCCGCAGCCGCACACCGACGTCGACGCTGACGATGTCGCCCGGCTGCAAAGGGCGGTCGTCCGGTATCCCGTGCACAACCTCCTCGTTGACCGACGAGCAGATGCTCGCCGGAAACGGGAAGCGCGCCTGGGGATTCACCACGCCCAGAAACAGCGCCGTCCCGCCCGCCTCGCGGATCATCTGGTCGGCCACCGTGTTCAGTTCCGCGGTGCTCACGCCCGGCTTGGCCCGCTCCTCCAGCGCGTCCAGGATGCGGCACACCAGCCGGCCCGCGGCGCGCATCAACTCGATCTCACGCGGCGACTTCAGCGTAATTCGACCTTCAACCACGCTTACCCCTGCGCGGCGGTCAAT
>CAYOHG010000728.1:0-1535 GCA_964403685.1 uncultured Planctomycetales bacterium | reverse complement strand
CTTCGCCGCCGCGCTCGATCTCGCGCGATAGCAGCTACTCGGCGATCGCCGGCGGTGTCGCACTCGCGGTGCTGATGCTGCCGACGGTGATCCTCACCGCCGAGGAGGCGATGAAGATGGTGCCGCGGAAGATGAAGGACGCGGCACTCGGCATGGGCTGCACCCGCACCCAGATGATCTGGCAGGTCGTCCTGCCGACGGGGCTGCCGGGCATCCTCACCGGCGTGATGCTGGCCGTCGCCCGCGCCGCCGGCGAGTCGGCGCCGCTATTGTTCACCGCGCTGTTCAGCAACTACTGGCTGTCGAGCCTGCGTGAGCCGACCGCCTCGCTGTCGATCCTCATCTTCAACTTCTCCAGCATGCCGTTCGACAACCAGATCGAGTTGGCCTGGGCGGCGTCGCTGGTTTTGGTGCTGATGGTCCTTGCATTCAATATCGTCAGCCGGCTCATCGGCCGGCCTAAGGCTTAAGCCGAGGGAGAAGGGATCCCACCATGTCCACCACTCAAACAATGGGCACACCCGGCACGAAAGCCGCGGCGTCGCCGTCCCCCGCGGGCGAAATCGCCATCGATTGCCGCGTCGAGAAGATCTTCTACGGCAGCTTCCTTGCGGTACGTGACAGCCACGTACCGGTGCAGAAAGGCAAGATCACCGGCTTCATCGGCCCGTCCGGCTGCGGCAAAAGCACCGTCCTGCGCAGCCTCAACCGCATGAACGACATGATCAACGGCTTCAAGCTGGAAGGTCATGTCCACTTCATGGGCCAGGACGTGTACGCCAAGGACGTCGATCCGGTGGTGGTGCGCCGCTACATCGGCATGGTGTTCCAGCAGCCGAACCCGTTTTCGATGAGCATCTACGACAACGTCGCCTTCGGCCTGCGCCTCAACCGCTACAAGGGCAACATGGACGAAAAGGTCGAGCATGCGCTGCGCCGCGCCGCCCTGTGGGACGAGGTCAAGGACAAGCTGAAGGCGAGCGGCCTGTCGCTTTCGGGCGGTCAGCAGCAGCGCCTGTGCATTGCCCGCGCCGTCGCCACCGAGCCGACCGTGCTGCTCATGGACGAGCCGTGCTCGGCCCTCGATCCGATCGCCACGCGCCGCGTCGAGCAATTGATGCTGGAGCTGAAGGACGACTATTCGATCGCGCTCGTCACCCACAACATGCAGCAGGCGACGCGCGTTGCCGACATTACCGCCTTTTTCGCCGTCGACATCTCGCAGGGCGGGCGCACCGGCTACCTGGTCGAGATGGGCGAGACGAAGCAGATCTTCGAGGAGCCGCGCGAGCAGCTCACCAAGCAGTACATCAGCGGCGAATTCAGCTAAAGGCGGGCTCCGATGCGCATTGTGAAAGCATTTACCGCGACCGCGGCGCTGCTGGTTGCCGTGGTTACCGCGGCCGGCACCGCCCGCGCGGCGGAGAATGAAATCTGGTTGCAGGGCGCCGGCTCAACATTTGCCGCGCCGCTGTATAAGAAATGGATCGATGTCTACCACAAAAAGAACCCCTCAGTGTCGGGAACTTACGACT
>CAYOHG010000727.1:0-1545 GCA_964403685.1 uncultured Planctomycetales bacterium | reverse complement strand
CCCCCGCCGCTCCAGAAAGGCCGCCACGCCTTCGCGGTGGTCGGCCGTGTTGCCGGCGGTCTGTTGCAGGAACGCCTCGTATTCGAGTTGCTCGTCGAGCGAAGCGGTCCACGCGCGGTTCAGGGCGCGTTTCATCAGACCCAGGGCGCGGGTCGGCAGGTTCGCCAGTCGCGCGGCCAGCTCCGCGGCCGCTTTCGGCAAGTCATCGTCGGGCACGACGCGATTGACCAGGCCCGCCCGCAGGGCTTCGTCGGCCGGCAGCTTCTCACCCAGCATGCACAGCTCGGCGGCCCGGGCGTAGCCGACGTGCTGAAGCAGCGTCAGCGTGGCGCCGGAATCGGGAATCAGCCCGACGTGCACAAAGGCCATCAGGAAATACGCCCGCTGTGCGCAGAGGCGCAGATCGCAGGCCAGCGCGAAGCTGGCGCCCGCACCGGCGGCGGCGCCGTTGACGGCTGCGATCACGGGCTTCTCCAGCCCGCGCAGCCGGGCCGCGATCGGGTTGAACTTCCGCCGCAGGTGGGCCGCGAAGTCGAGCGGTTCGGCTGCACCGGTTCGGTAGCGGGCTTCGATCTCCTTGAGATCCTGCCCCGAGCAGAACGCCTTGCCCGCGCCGGTCAAGACGATGCAGCGGACCGAGTCGTCCCGCTGCGCGGTCCGCAGCGCGGCCGACAGCTCGATGCTCATGGTCTCGTTGTAGGCGTTGTACGCGTCGGGCCGGTTCAGCGTGATCGTCAGTACGCCGTCGGCGGACGAAACGGCCAGAGTGGAAAACGCGCTGCTCATGGTGCCTCCCTTCGCGCCGCCTGCGCGGAACGCTTGAAGCAGCGCACCCGGCACGTCGCCTGGCGACTGCCCTCACCGTCCGACGAACACCGCCGGCCGTTTCTCCCGGAAGGCCCGCATGCCTTCCTTCTGGTCCTCGGTAGCGAACAGCAGGTAGAACAGCTTGCGCTCGTACTCAAGCCCTTCCGAAAGCCCGACTTCGTGCGCCTTGAGCACCGCCTCCTTGGCCAGCCGCAGGGCCAGCGGCGCCTTGCCGCACAACTCGTTGCAGACGTTGAGCGCCTCGGCGAAGTACTGCTCGACCGGCACAACCCGGCTGACCAGTCCCATTCGCAGCGCCTCCTCCGCGCCGATCATCCGCCCGGTCAGGACGAGGTCCATCGCGCGGGCCTTGCCGAGGGCACGGGTCAGTCGCTGGGTGCCTCCGGCGCCGGGCATCACGCCGATGTTGATCTCCGGTTGGCCGAAACGGGCCGTCTCGGAAGCGACAATCACGTCGCAGTGCATCATCAGCTCACAGCCGCCGCCCAGAACGTAGCCGCTGACCGCCGCTACGATCGGCTTCTGGATCCGCTTGATCCGTTCCCAGCGAGCGAACTGGTTGCGCAGGTACATCTCGACGGCGCTCGCGTCGGCCATGTCGTTGATATCGGCGCCGGCGGCAAAGGCGCGCTCGTCGCCGGTCAGCAGCAGGCAGCGCACCTGCGCGTCGGCGTCGAAGCGCTCCAGGGCCTCGACCAGTTGCACCATGGTGTCGAG
>CAYOHG010000726.1:0-1547 GCA_964403685.1 uncultured Planctomycetales bacterium | reverse complement strand
GATCAGGCCCTCGCTGCGGTACAGGCGTGGATGGCTAAGTCCGGCGCCAGCCACCCGCTCTACGACGACATGCTCAAACGCGAATTTGACCTGACCGACCAGCTCGAAGAGCTCAAACGCGTCGCCGACCAAGCCGGCAAGCTGCTGGCCGACTTCTCCGCCGCGGCCGAAAAGAAGGACGCGGATGCCGCGGCAGGAGCCTACGACAAGCTCAAGTCACTTTCGGCCAAGCATCCGGCCTTGGAGCAGATGGCCGTGCGGCTCAAGGAGCTGGGCCGCGACCCGGCCGGCGGCGCGATCGAAAGCGGCGGCGTGCTCACGTTGGACCTTGGCGGCGGCGTCAAGCTGGAGCTGGTGCGCATCCCGGCGGGCGAGTTCACGATGGGTTCTCCCGAAGGCGAGAAGTTACGCCTACGGGACGAAAGTCCGCAGCACAAGGTGCGGATCAGCAAGCCGTTCTATATGGGCAAGTACGAAGTAACCAACGCCCAGTATCGCCGGTTCAAGGCCGACCATGACTCGGGCGAGTATGAGAGCAACAGCCTGAACGGTGACGACCAGCCGGTGGTCAGTGTATCATGGGAAGATGCGACCGCGTTCTGTGCCTGGCTCAGCCAGAAGAGCGGCAAGTCGATTCGCCTTCCGACCGAGGCGGAGTGGGAGTACGCTTGTCGGGCCGGCACAACCACGCCGTTTCACTATGGCGCCACCATCTCGACGCAACAGGTGAACTACGACGGGAGCTACACCTACGGCAGCGGCACGGAGGGCGAGTACCGGAAAGTCACGACGCGCGTGGGTCGTTTCGCACCGAATGCGTTCGCATTGCACGACATGCACGGCAACGTTTGGGAGTGGTGCAGTGATTGGTACGGAGAGTATCGTTGGGGCGACGCGACCGACCCGACTGGCCCCGGGAGCGGTTCCTGCCGCGTCCTGCGCGGCGGCTCCTGGTACAGCGTTCCGAGTGACTGCCGCTCCGCCGCTCGCAACTGGGTCCCGCGCGACTTCCGCCTCAACGAACTCGGTTTCCGCGTCGTGTCGGGGACGCCGTAACTTTTGCTCTTTGCTCTTTTACCCTTTCGCTTTGCCTTTTGCATTTAGCGGGGGTTTGGGGGCGGCAGCCCCCAACGCGGCCGAAGGCCGCGCAGCGCAGGCGCCGCGTCTCCATCATCCAACTTCCTTCATGATCGCGGCTGCCTTACTCAGGTCCAATTCGGCGTAGATTTCGGTCACGTCCGCCGAGGAATGGCCGAGGACTACGCGAGCCGCCTCAATGCCGAATTGCTTTCTGAGATATGTTGCAGCGTTGTGTCGGAGTTGGTTCGGCGACCATCGGTGTTTGCGGCGCCACGCGGCACGACAAGCATCCTTGATTTGCTCAGGCGCGGGGAATGCCGCATCGCAGGCGCGTCGAATCGCCCAAGCGTAGCTCCCTCCGTCGTAGCAGTCGCCCGGAGACCAACGTGGAAATCGCTTCCGCTTGCGCGCCGCCTGGCTTGGTGTCATGGGCGACTTGCGGGCTTGTCGCCGCGCGCGATAAATGT
>CAYOHG010000725.1:0-1553 GCA_964403685.1 uncultured Planctomycetales bacterium | reverse complement strand
CCGCGGCGGCCTGCTGCTTGCGCTGCTCGTGCTGCCACTCTACGTGCCGACGCTCATTTTCGGCATATCGGCCATCTCCGCCGCGACGCTCGGCCCCGGCGGCTTCACCGCCTCGTTCCTGATTCTCTCGGCGATCTCTCTCGCCGCGCTCGTCGTCGGCCCGCTCGCCGCCGCCGCCGCGCTCAGGATGCAATTGCCGTGAGCCGGGCGTAGGTTGGGTCGGCGTGGCTAGAGTCCTTCCGACTTTAATGGAATCGGAGGGATTCCCAAATCAGTGGCGTTCTGATTCAAGCTTCATGCTGGAAGCGGAGGCCAGCATGCATGGCTCGACCTTACTCTCTCGACCTGCGTGAGCGTGTGGTGGCCCAGGTATCGGGCGGCATGAGCTGTCATGAGGCGGCGGAACTGAACAACATCGTCCCTTCCACCGTCGTGAAGTGGACGCAGCGAATGCGCCTGACCGGCAGTCCCGCGGCCAAGCCGATGGGCGGCAAGCGGCCATATCTTCTGGAAGGCGAGCGCGATTGGCTGCTCGCCCGCATCCGGGAAAAGCCCGATCTCACGCTGCACGCCCTTCTCGACGAACTGGCCGAGAAGCGGAACGTCGTGGTCTCCTGCGATACGCTGTGGCGTTTTCTGAAGCGCGCAGGGATCAGCTTCAAAAAAAACACTCCACGCCAGCGAGCAGGATCGGCCTGACGTCGCCCGGCGGCGTCGTTGGTGGCGCCGTATCCAGCCGCATCTGCCTGTCGAGCGTCTCGTCTTCATCGACGAAACCTGGACAAAAACGAACATGACGCGGTTGCGAGGTTGGTGGCGCCGCGGCGAGCCGCTGCTGGCGAAGGCGCCCCATGGCCACTGGCAGACGATGACGTTCCTCGCCGCGCTCCGTCATGACGGCATCACGGCGCCTTGTGTGATCGACGGCCCGATCAATGGCGAAAGCTTCCTCGCCTACGTTGAGCAGATCCTGGTGCCGACACTGAAACCCGGCGACATCGTCGTCATCGACAATCTCGGCTCCCACAAGGGGCACGCCGTGCGTCGAGCGATCCGTTCGGCCGGCGCCAAACTCCGGTTCCTGCCGCCCTACTCGCCCGATCTCAATCCGATCGAGCAGGTGTTCTCGAAGTTGAAGACGCTGCTGCGCAAGGCCGAGGAGCGCACCGTCGATGCCGTCTGGAAGCGGATCGGCGCACTGCTGCCTTGCTTCCCACCGGCAGAATGCGCCAACTATCTCAGGAACTCCGGCTACGGTTCCACCTAAGTCGGAAAGACTCTAGAGGCGGCGACACGCGAGCGCGAGGATGGGCATGCCGATGAAGCTCCTCGATACGTTCGCGGCAACCAAGCCCGTAGCCGCGGCGCTCGCGCTACTGCTGCTTGCCGCCTGCTCACCGGAGCCTACGGCCCGGCTGCCGCGCCTCGGCGCGACGCTCGATCAGACCTCGGTCTCCGGCATCTCGTCCGGCGCCTACATGGCTGGCCAATTCCAACTCGCGCACGCCGATGTCGTCGTCGGCGCCGCGATCATCGCCGGCGGACCTTACGGC
>CAYOHG010000724.1:0-1561 GCA_964403685.1 uncultured Planctomycetales bacterium | reverse complement strand
TCTTCCGGCTGTTTGGATCTTCCAGCCACGCGTCGAGCACTACCGCATCCCCGTATTCGACGAGCTTGCGCGGATCGGCCGCGACCGCTACGCCCTGACCGTGCTGGGACCGCTTCAGGACGGTAAGGCCTTCGGCGGCGAGAGTCGTTCATACTTGCGTCACACACCGCACGAAAGCTTCCGCCGCCTGGGCGTCGGGTTCGTGCGCTGGCCGGAAGCGGCGGAGCTGATTCGGCGCGAGCGCCCGGCCGCGGTGATTGTCACGGCCAACCCTCGAAGCGATTCGGCGCGCTGCCTGCCTGCGGTCTGCCGCGCGGTCGGTACCCATGTGCTGGGATGGTCCAAGGTACACAGCTACTCCGGCCTGCGCGAGATTCTGATGCGCGGCTACAAGCGGCGGTTCTTTGGCCGTTTCGAGCGGATGGTCGTGTACGGCAACGAATCGAAACGCGAGCTGATCACGCTGGGATACCCAGCCGACCAGATTTTCGTCGCTCAGAATACGATCGACACCCGCCGCATCTTCACCCAGGCGAGCACCATCGCCGCGCGGGCTGAGGCGTTGCGCCGCCAGCACGGGCTGACCGATCGGCGAATCCTGCTGTGCATCGGCAAGATGGAGCCGGTAAAACGGTTCGACGATCTGCTGCGTGCCTGGCCGCACATTCGGGCGCTCGATTCCGCGCTGACGCTCGTGCTCGTCGGCGGGGGACCGATGCTCGATGCCGTGCGCGAGAGGGCCCGTGCGGTCGACCCACAGCGCATCCTCGTGACCGGCCGCGTCCCGGAGAATGATGATTACGCCTGGATCGCGGCCTGCGACGCGTTCATCGTCCCCGGAGGCGTCGGACTGGCGATCAACCAGGCGCTGGCGCTGGCGCGTCCGACCATCATCGCCGACGAGGCGGGGGCGGATTCCGAGATCGTCGCCCACGGTCAAACGGGCTGGCGGTTTCCGCGCGGCGATCTGAACGCCCTGGTCGCGACGGTGGGCCGAGTCCTTCGCGACCCGGCCGGCACTTTGCGGGTTGCGGCCGAAGCCGCCCGCATGATGCGCGACGAGGTGACGCTCGAGCGCATGGCCGGCCAGATCGATGCGGCGATTGGCAGCGTGCTCAACGACCACAAGCCGCAAACGTAGCGCGGCCACCCGCATGATCGTGAGGATGCGACGCGGGTTTCTCGCCACAGGCTCCGGCAGCCAGCCGAGCCGCAAGCCGGCCGACCCGCCGACCGATCCTGCTTGCCGCCAACACCCGTGACGGATTTCGCCTTGTCGAGTACAACCGTGCCCGAGCACGCGAGGAGCGACCGTGAGAATTGCCGTCTTTGGCCTGGGCTATGTAGGCGCGGTGAGTTGCGGGTGCCTGGCGGACCTCGGACACGACGTCATCGGAGTCGATGTTTCGCAGGCCAAGGTCGACCTGATCAACCGGGGCGAATCGCCGCTGGTTGAGGAGCGGCTGCCGGACATTCTGCGGCGCGTCGTCGCCGCCGGTCGGCTGCGGGCCACGTGCAACGCCGGCGAAGCGGTGCGCGCCAGCGATCTGGCCATGCTCTG
>CAYOHG010000723.1:0-1561 GCA_964403685.1 uncultured Planctomycetales bacterium | reverse complement strand
GCCGCGACCTCGGCGTCAAGGTCGTCGCCGTCTACAGCAAGGCCGACCGAGACGCCGCGTACCTCAATCTGGCCGACGAGGCCATTTGCATCGGCGGAGCGGCGTCATCGCAGTCGTACCTCAACCCGGCGGCGATCATCTCGGCGGCTGAGATCGCGGACGTCGAGGCCATCCACCCCGGTTACGGGTTTCTCTCGGAAAACGCCACCTTCGCGCGGATGTGCCGCGACTGCAAGATCGAGTTCATTGGCCCCAGCCCCGAGGCGATGGAGCTGCTGGGCAACAAGGTGGCCGCCAAACGCCTGGCGCAGAAATCAAAAGTCCCGCTCGTTCCGGGCAGCAACGGCGCCGTCGAGAGCGAAGAGGAAGCTCTCGCCATCGCCAGCCGCATCGGCTACCCGGTCATGATCAAGGCGGCGGCCGGCGGCGGCGGCCGCGGCATGCGGCCCGTTCACAACGAAGCCGCCCTGCACACCAGCTTCCGCAACGCCCGCGCCGAGGCCGAGGCCGCCTTCAAGGACGGCACACTCTACATCGAGAAGCTGATCGAGCGCCCCCGCCATGTAGAGGTCCAGCTCCTCGGCGACCGCGGCGGCAACCTGATTCACCTCTGGGAGCGCGATTGCTCGCTTCAGCGTCGAAATCAGAAGCTGGTCGAGGAATCGCCCTCGCCGCACATCAGCGCCAAGACCCGCCAGAAGCTCTGCGCCGCGGCCGTCCGGCTGGCCAAAGCGGCGGGTTACTCCGCCGCGGGCACCTGCGAGTTTCTAGTCGATGAGCAGGAGAACTTCTACTTCATGGAGGTGAACGCGCGCATTCAGGTGGAGCACCCCGTCACTGAGCTGATCACCGGAATCGACCTGGTGCAGTGGCAGATCCGCATTGCGAACGGCGAACCGCTCAAGCTCAAGCAGGAAGACGTGCCGCAGCAGGGATCCGCGATCGAGTGCCGCATCAATGCCGAGTCGCCCGACGACGACTTTCGGCCCTGTCCAGGACCGATCGAGGAGTACATTCAGCCGGGAGGCCCGGGCATTCGCGTGGATACACACGCCTACGCCGGCTACGTGGTCAGCCCCTACTATGACTCGATGATCGCCAAACTGCTGGTCCACCGCCCGTCGCGCGGCGAGGCGCTGGCGACCATGCGCCGGGCCCTGGGCGAGTTCGTCATCCGCCCCATCAAGACCACCATCCCGCTGCACCAGAAGATCTTCGAGCACGCCGAGTTCATCTCGGGTAACGTGGACACCAGGTTCATCGAGCGCACATTTGCGGCCGGGTTTCGCGGCGGCGGACGCTGAGCGGCCTCGGCGGCAAAAAAGGCGACAATCGGAACTCATCATGAAGGTCGTGGTCGCCTGCGAATTCCCCGAGCCAGCGCTTCGCGACCTGACCGCGCTGGGCGCTGAGCTGCTCTACGTCCCCGACTGCCCGGCCGACCTGCTGAGCCAGCACATTCAGGACGCCGCCATTCTGATCGTGGGGCGCGGACGCGTTTCCGGCGAAGCGATCCTGTCGGCCCGCAAGCTCCAGATGATCGTGCGGGCCGGAACCGACC
>CAYOHG010000722.1:0-1568 GCA_964403685.1 uncultured Planctomycetales bacterium | reverse complement strand
GAGCAGCGGAATCATAATCCGCGTGTCGGGGGTTCGAGTCCCTCCTCCGCTACCACCCCGCTTTCTGCCGATCCCTTTCCGTTGGACTTTTCCTGAGCCGTTTGACGCCCGCTTGGGCCTCTTCAAATCGGATTCGAAACCGCTGCGGAGCGGCCGGGGCTTAAGGAGTGGGCAGCGAACAGCCCGCCGCCCCGGTGGGCGTCCCGCCCCAACAGGATCGGCCCCCTCACCGCCACTTGGAACGCAAGGCGCGCCTCCAGGCGGACGCCGCCGTGGGGACCGACATCCATATGACGCACCTCGACCTCCGGCCGAGGCAGCCCGCGTCGCACGCATGGTTCGCGATCCCCGGAGGCTGGACTTCAAGCCGCCGGTCGCGCCGGTGCGAAATTCATGAACTTGCCGACGGAAACGCGGCGGGCCTCCAACACTTGGTCAACACTCAAATGAGCGAGCGCGTCTGGCTCCTTCAGCTTTGGGTGTGTCATCATTGCGCACACCGCACGCAGGGTCGCCGGCGCACGCCAGATCGGCCATGCGAACGAAAAGCCTTCTGCGTTGGATGTGCCGCCGATGATCCGAGGACGCACACGTCCGGCCCGCAGCTCCGGCACGAGCGTCAGTGCGGCAAGACCGACGGCGCCGAGACGGTTCGCTCCGTGCTGCGTTCCGCCCTTGTAGGCGGCATCTGTTGGATCGCCCGCCAGGAGGGCATACCGTACGTCCTCGGCCGGGTCCCAGCGAAAGGAGAACGTCGGGTCTTGGTAGTGCGAAGGGCGTGAAGGGCGTGAAGGGCGTGAAGGGCGTGAAGGGCGTGAAGGGCGTGAAGGGCGTCTCCGACGGACACTCTGCATTAGCACTCTGGCTGTCATCGTGCTACTGCCGCCTTAAGAGGAGTGGCATCATGTGGCAAAACCGACATATTAAAGGAATGTGAAAATCGCTCTATTTACGTTGCCGTAGTCGCCTTGACTAGGATCGAGTACATAGCGCCTAGCGCTTGCGATCATGCGTATTACACTTGTCACACAAATGTCTTGGTGCGTGTCAAATCCTATAGATCGCAAAAACGCTAAGATGCCCTGGTAAGAGAGTCCGGGGCCATCATTCGCGCCCCAGATTGGCCAGCAAATCTTCCCCTCACTTCGTGTTCCCGTGTAAGCAATCATTCTCCAGTGCGGTTCTGCATTGGAGATCGTGAATGCTAGAAGCCCAAGTCCAGCCATCGCCGTAGCTCCCAGCTCTGTGCGAGAGCCCTCCGGAGAAGGATCGCTTGCCCGATAGGCATAACGCCGCGCCTCATCAGGAGACAATCTCAGAGAATGGCCACTTGACTCATAAGTCCATGGTTGAAAAAGACATGCGTTTATGTGTTCCGTTTTGCAGCGCTTTGCAATATCAAACTGCGAGCCAATGAAGGCCATCTGCCCGCTTGAAAGCTTTAACGGTGTCGACTCGACAACGTCGTCTCTTTTGTTCTTGCGTCGCATGCTTCCCGAGCAAGCAAGTAAGTCACACCTAAGCCGCCAGACCAAGCGTTTTCTTGTTTGGAAGGAGCAGGCTCCCAA
>CAYOHG010000721.1:470-1568 GCA_964403685.1 uncultured Planctomycetales bacterium | reverse complement strand
GGCGTGAAGCGAGCAGGTCCTCGATGTCGTAGGTGCGGACAATCATCTCGCGGCCGAGATCATCAGCGGAGGAGATGATGATCAGGTTCGGCTCGATCCGGCAGGCGAGACGGACGTCCTGACTGGCGGCCTGATCGAGAATGAGCCAAAGCACCTGCTGAAAGCGGAGATTGCGGACGCTGAGCGTGATGGGTTGATCACGGTCAATGCCCAGATCGCGAAGGCGATTCCACATGACGACAATGTTCGTATTGGCAAAGTCGGCAAGCTGGTCGATGGCATCCTGAAGCGCGGCCTCGGAGAGGTCGATCTCAGGGATTCGCCGGCTGAGCAGCGCCTCGGGGTTGTCGGCCGGTTGCGCGCCGGCTGCTACGGGCTGGCCGGGTGGCGGGGTGGCTTGCTGAGCGTCGGCTGGACTGAGGGTAAAGCCGGCGAGAATAAGGCACGGTCCGAACGTAAGGGCCAAGCGGGTGAACGGGCGGGCCATGGTGCAGGCTCCTCAGCGGCGTGTCGCGGCGCGGGCGGGCGGTCCGGGCTCACGTCCGATTTAAGGATAACACCGAAACGGCGCTCTGCGATGGAAAAATAGGCCGGCGGGGACTGGCGGCCGATGATACGATCACCTGAGCGAATCGAGAATCGCGGGACACGGCGGAGTTGACACGGCGGGCCGGACCGTTACGATTTCCCGCTCCCGCCTGGATTGGTCGGCGGACTGGTCAGCTTGGACGGGTGCGGGAGCGGACTGGGCGGCGGCCAGGGGATACGGGAGCCGCGGGTGAGGCCAAGGCTGCGCCCGGCGGACCGGCCGGGCTAGTAGCTCAGTTGGTTAGAGCGCGTCCCTGATAAGGACGAGGTCCCAGGTTCGAATCCTGGCTGGCCCAGTGGTTGTGGCCGACAGCGGACGACGCCGCAACGAGTAGTGGGGCATGACGGCGACAGTACTCTATATTGTGTTCGGCGTTCTGCTGGCACTGGCGGCGTGGTCGGCCTGGAAGGGCGGGGGGAGCTGAGGCCCGAAGGGATGCGGCCACGCGTGACGTGGCGGTCGGCTGGATCGGACGGTTGGGCGTGGTCGGCGAGCGCCGCGCAGGCGGT
>CAYOHG010000721.1:0-460 GCA_964403685.1 uncultured Planctomycetales bacterium | reverse complement strand
GGCGGTCGCCGAGGCGATTCCGAGCGCACGGGGTCGTAGCTCAATTGGGAGAGCGCCGGCTTTGCAAGCCGGAGGTTGCCGGTTCGAACCCGGTCGGCTCCAGTTGACAGACGGCGAAGTTGTGGTACAGTAGACGACCCTGGCTGATGCGAAGCCCGCAGGGGCGCTGAATCGGCCGGGCGATGGATGTGTGACAAGTGAATCGTGGGTAAAGCGGAATCAGATCCGTAGATTTCCAGCTGGGAAGGATCTCCCACCTGGCGTCGTGCTGTCTGGCGGCGCCGGGATGAGAGCACAGTCTTCTGATGACTGGAAGGTGCGACTTGGCGCAGCGTTTCATAAATGCGGTCAAGTTCGTAAGGGTGCATGGTGGATGCCTAGGCGTGCAGAGGCGATGAAGGACGTGGTAGCCTGCGATAAGCCTCGGGGAGCGGCCAAACACGCTTTGATCCGAGGATTT
>CAYOHG010000720.1:0-1580 GCA_964403685.1 uncultured Planctomycetales bacterium | reverse complement strand
CGGGGACCACCCAGTAGGCGATGATCACCGCGCTGGAGGCACGCGCCAACTCCACGTCGGCCTCGGTCACCTGGCCCACGCCGGCGTGCAGAATCCGCAGCCGGGCCTTTTCGCGCGGGAACTCCTTGAGCTTGGCGTTCAGCGCGTCGATCGAACCCTGCACGTCCGCCCGAACGATCACGCTCAACTCGGGGACTTCCGACTCGCGCGTGCCCCGCAGCAGCTCTTCCAGCGTCTGCGGCTTGGCCCGCGATAGCAGCGACGCCTGTCGGGCCTCAATGCGGATTTCCTCGGCGATCAGCTTGGCCTCGTCGAGACTCTTGACCACGAAGAGCGTGTCGCCCGCGGACGGCAACTCGTCCAGCCCGACGACCTCGACGGGCGTTCCCGGCGTGGCCGCGTTCACGTGCTTGCCGCGGTCATCTACCAGGGCCCGCACCCGGCCGGCGCCCGGACCGCAGACGATGAACTGCCCAGGCTTGAGCGTACCTTCGCGCACCAGCACCTGCGCGACCACGCCGCGGCCGGAACGCATCTGCGCCTCAATTACCGCGGCCTGCGCCGGCAGGTCGGGGTCCGCTTTCAATCCCAGCAGGTCGCTGAGCGTGCTGAGGTGCGCCAGCAACTCGTCAATGCCGACGCCGGAGGTGGCGCTCGTCTTGAGCACGTCGGTTTCGCCACCCCACTCGGCCGGCGTCAGGTTCTGCTCGGCGAGCTGGCCGTAAACCTTGTTCATGTCGGCGCCCGGCAGATCGATCTTATTGAGCGCCACGACGATCGGAACTCCCGCCGCGCGGGCGTGGTTGATCGCCTCGACGGTTTGAGGCATCACCCCGTCGTCGGCCGCCACCACCAGGACGACAACGTCGGTCAGGTTGGCCCCGCGGGCGCGCATGGCGGTGAAGGCTTCGTGCCCGGGCGTGTCCAGGAAGGTCACGTGCCAGTCTCCGCGGTCGATGCGATAGGCGCCGATGTGCTGCGTAATACCGCCGGCCTCGCCAGCCGCCACGTGCGTCTTGCGGATGGCGTCCAGCAGCGATGTCTTGCCGTGGTCGACGTGGCCTAGCATTGCCACCACCGGCGGGCGCGGCTGGAGATTGGTGCGCTGCCGGGCGGCGGCCTCGCTGCGAATGCGCTCGGCAGCCGTCAGGGCGCGCGTGATCTTCACCGTGATTCCCAACTCCATGGCGACGAGTTCGGCGGTTTCCGTGTCGAGCGAATCGTTAATGCGGACCAGCTTTCCGCTGCTTTCCGCCAGCTTCTTGGAGACCGTCGCGAAGGGCACACCCACGGTTGCGCAGAAGTCCTTCACCGACAGGGGGGTGACGATCTCGATCTCCGCGCGGCGCTGACCCCCCGCCGGGGCCGGCGAGGAGACCTGCCGGCGGCGCTCGGCCGAGCGTCGCGCCCGCAACCCCAATCCCGAAGCGCTGGCCAGACGCTCCTTGCGCTCCAGCAGATCCTGATCACGCCACTCCTTGAGCCGCTCGATCACCAGGTCGACCGTGCGACCCTGACGGCGCGGGCTGCGCGAGCGCGCGTGCAGCTTGTCGCGCTCCTCTTCCTCAGACGTACGAGGC
>CAYOHG010000719.1:0-1582 GCA_964403685.1 uncultured Planctomycetales bacterium | reverse complement strand
CGGCGGGACTCGAACCCGCAACCTGCGGTTTACAAAACCGCTGCTCTGCCAATTGAGCTACGGTGGCAAAACACATTTTTCGGTCGCAAGCAGTAATGGCCACACGAGAATCGTCTGCATCGGCTCCGGCGGGAGCTTCGAAGCACGCCCTCCGGCGGCTCGCCCACGTAATTCATCGTACCCGATTCCCGCCTCAGCACCAGCAAGCGCTGGTACGGCCGAGCACGGAGTACGGCCAAGCGCGGGGCCCGGCCAAGCGCGGGGCCGGGCCAAGCGTAGGGCCCGTCCAAGCGCGCGGCCCGGCGACAGCCACCGGGCGAATGCTGCGTCGCCGCTGCGGTGCCGTCCGGTTCGCTTCCTTAGCGTGAAACGACTCTGCCGCACTCTGGGCATCGACCCGACGTGTTTCCGGAGAGGTCGTAACCGCACTGGCAACGGTCCTGCGACGGTCCGCTTCTCCGGCACCGTAGCAATAGTGCCGCTGAGCCCGTGGTCAGCACGAGCATCCAGAAAGGAACGCGAACAATCCACGGATCGCCAGTGAAATCCACTCGTGCAAGCCGCCAATACCAGAACGCCGGCACATCCCAATCGACAGCAAGGCCGCCGCTGTCGGCGATGACCGGCAGCCAGCACTCGACCCAGACCTCGCCATGTTGAATCACAAAATCGCCCACATAGAAGAGGAGCGAACAGGTACCAATGCCTGAAAACACCCACGCCAGACTGAGTAGCGCGGTGCAAACCAATGCGGTCCATCGCCCGATCGTTCGAATTCGCACGTGCCACGGCATGTCGGCATTCTACCCGGGAGCCACCGCGTCCCAGACATAGCCACGGGCGAACGACGCACACCGACAACGGCTGGCCGTCGGTTGCAGCGACGAACGCACTGCATTCGAAACCGCGACCGCCGAGAGCGACGCATCCACAATCATGCGCCAGGCGAGGCGGCCTGGACCGACGAGCCGGTGCCCGCCGAAGGCTGGCGATGCCCGATCGTCGTGAACCTGGAGAACCTCTCAATCCCGTCGCAGCGTTAGTCGGGATCGCCCGGCGATGCGCCACGAGAAGCACGTCGCGCTCGGCAAGCGGGCGTTCGCCAATCTAGCTCCCACGTCTGGCCGGATGATCCGTCTCGTGCCCGAGCACCGGATCGGCCGCCATGGCGGTGATCGCTCGGTCAGGAAGTTCCGGTCCCCCCAAAGGCGACACGCGCCCGCGGTTGGGAAAAAAGGGAGGTCTGGAAGGAACCCGCGGGCGCGTTCGTTCGGTCGCGAGCCATCAGTTCGTCGCGTATCTGGCCGGATTGGCCAGGAGCATGTCGCGCGTCTTGGCGTCCGGGAAGAGATAGCGCCGGCCGTGGTAGTCGACCGCGAACGCCGCTTTGCCCGCTACGTCCTTGCTCATCTCAACTTTGCAGACGGCGCAACGGCCGCCCAGCGCCACGTCGGCGTCGGCATACTTGGCGGGGTTTTTCTTGAACAAGTCGAGCTGCTCCTGCGCCGGGAACAAGTAGAGCCGCCCGTTGTAGACTGTCTGGAACTCCGCCTGGCCCGGCACCGCTTTGCCCATCTCGACC
>CAYOHG010000718.1:0-1589 GCA_964403685.1 uncultured Planctomycetales bacterium | reverse complement strand
ACATAGGCGATCCGGCTTCCGTCGGGCGACCATGCGGCCCCGCGCGGGGCCACGACGCGCGCGCCCAGCAGCCGCCGGCATCCAATCCGCCGCGGGCGGAGCCGGAGCCCGCCGCGGTCGAACCCGCGGAGCCGCCGGCCACTCAGGAACAGCCCGGGGCGCCGGAGCGCGGCACAGCCCCGATCGTCACTCCGCAGCGCCCGGTCGAGCCGCTGGCCACGGCCAGCGCCCCGGTCGGCACCGTGTTCGGCGAACTGCGCGGAGCGGTCGTGGCCCAGCCGCTGAACAGCCGGCAGTTGATGATCGTCGGCGACGCCAGCGACGTTGATTTCATTCATCAGTTGCTGATGCAGATGGACGGAGCCACGCCGCAGGCCGCGATCGAGGTCTACAACCTGCGGTTCGCCAAGGCGGCGGTGATCGCCCCGGTCATTCAGAACGCCGTGCAGGCCTTCGTTGAGGCGAACGTCGGCACAGTCGAGCGGCTGGACCGCTTCAGCATCGTGGCCGAGGCGCGCAGCAACTCGCTGATCGTGGCGGCGTCGGATGCGAACATGCAGCTCATCTCGCAGATGATCGCGCAGCTCGACGTCGAATCCGCCGCGCTGGGCGCCTCAATGAAGCTCGTCCCGCTGACGCACGTGCAGGCGACGGAGGCGGTCAGCCTGCTGCGTCCGATGCTCGAAGCGCTGGCCAAGTTCCGCAACGAGGAGGGTGCGACCATCCCGTCGGTGCAGGCCGAGCCGCGCAGTAACAGCCTGACGATCATCGGCACCGCGGCCGACATCGCGGAAATCGAGCAGGCCATTCGGAATCTCGACGTCGAGCTCACCACCGACAGCCCGTTCACCATGGCGCGGCTGGTGGTGATCGACCTGGTCAACGCCAACGCCGAGAAACTGGCCGAAACGCTTAACAGCCTGATCGAAGTCGAACGCGCATCCGGCGGCGAGGGTGGCGGCGGCGGCGGGGCAGCGCGCGCCACGCAGGCCCTGATTCGCCGGCTGCTGATCACGACCGCCGACGGCCAGGAGCTTCCGCCGCTCGACCTGGACAAGCCGATCCAGATTCAGCCCGAGCCCGGCAAGAATGCGCTGCTGATCCGCTCGAACCCCAAGAACAACGAGGCCCTGACCGCGATCGTCAAGCTGTTTGACGCGCTGCCCGCGGCCGCCGAGTTCGAGATCAAGTCGTTCCGGCTGCAATTCGCCAGCGCCGCCAAGCTGACCGAAATGCTGCAAAAGACGTTCGACGACGCCCGCAAGAACGTGCTCAAGCGGCCGTCCGACGGCGACAGCGGCATCGAGAAGGGCGTGCTCCCGCCGCAGCCGGCTGGCGCCGCCGCTCGCGGCCTGCCCTACCAGATCAGCATCACGCACGACCCGCGCAGCAACGTGATCGTCGCGGTCGGGCAGAAGGACGCCGTCATGCTGGCGGCCGGGTTGGTCGCCGAGATGGACAAGCCCGCCGGCGAGCTGGACGTCAGGCCCTACGTCGTCAACCTGAAGAACACGCAGGCCACGCGGCTCAGGGAGCAGCTCGACGAGATGCTCCAGGCGCGGCTCGAAGCGCTCGGCGACGACGACAAC
>CAYOHG010000717.1:0-1589 GCA_964403685.1 uncultured Planctomycetales bacterium | reverse complement strand
AGCCCGGCCCGCGCGATTCCGAGCTGCTCGGGAACAACCGAGTAGCTGCGCACGGCGCCGTCGCGCAGCTCGCTGACACGCGTCGGGCCGCTGAGCGTCAGCTCGTCCAGCCCGTCCTCGCCGTGCACCACCAGGCAGTGAATCGAGCCCAGCCGCCCCAGCACGCGCGCGATCGGCTCGGTCAGCGCAGCGTCAAAAATCCCCAGCACCTGCCGCCGCGCGCCGGCCGGATGAACCAGCGGCCCAAGCGTGTTGAAGATCGTGCGGATGCCCAACTCGCGGCGCGGGCCGGCCGCATGCCGTGCGCCGGGATGGTATTGCGGCGCGAACAGAAAGCCGATGCCCAATCGCTCAATGCACTCGGCGCTGCGCCGCGGTGGCATCTGGACATCGACGCCCAGCGCGGCCAGCACGTCGGCGCTGCCGCTGCGGCTGAGATTCGAGCGATTCCCGTGCTTGGCGACGCGGCAGCCGGCACCGGCCGCGACAAAGGCGACCGCGGTGGACACGTTGAATGTCCCCAGACCGTCACCGCCGGTGCCGCAGGTGTCCAGCAGGTCGTCGGGGTTGGCAATCGGCACTGGCGTCGCGCCGGCCCGCATCGCCCGCACCAGCCCGGTGATCTCGTCGACCGTCTCGCCTTTCATGCGCAGCGCGACCAGCAGCGCGCCGATCTGCGCCGCGCTGGCCTGCCCGGCCATGATCGCTTCGCCGACCGCCGCCGCGCCGGCCTCATCCAGGTCGCGGCGCGCGACAAGCTGCTGAATGGCGTGTTGAACCATCATGCCGACTTACTCGCGGCGTCTTCCGCGGCCGATTGGCCCGCGCCGCACTACGGCGCGCGGCGACCGGCCGCGCTGCGCAGAAAAAAAGACCCCCGGCACCATCGCCGGGGGTCTGTCAGTTGCGTGCCCATCTGTTGACGCGCGGACGCGGACCTCCCGGCGGGGTTATCGCCCGTAGCACCAATAACGCCAGAAAATACCCGCCGATCGCATGTCCGGATGCTAGCGATTCAACTCCGCCGAGTCAATCTCAACCGCCGCGGAGCGCGGCCAGCGCGGTTCGAGCAGAAAAACGCTGTACCACTCGCGCGGATCGCTCCAGCTCGCACGCACCACCAGCCCGGCGCGGCAGGCCAGCTCAGCGAATTCCGCCGGCGTGTACTTGCAGGAGATTTCCGTGCGGATCGTCTCGCCGGCGCGCAGCGCCAAGGGCAGACCGTGGACCCGAACCACTTGCGCACGGTCGCTGACCAGCATCATCTCGACCCAGCCGCGCGCTTCGTCATAGTGCGCCCGGTAGCGGAAATGCTCGGGCCGAAACTCACCCCCCAGTTCCGCGTTGATCCGTTGCAGGACGTTCAGGGCGAATGCGGCGGAAACACCCTGCGCGTCATCATAAGCGCGCTCCAGGATCGCGCGCGGCTTCTTGCGGTCAACCCCGATCAGCAGCGCCCCCTCGCGTCCGCACCAGCCCGCCATGCGCGCCAGCAGTTCCACCGCCGCCGACGGTGCGAAGTTCCCGATCGTCGAACCGGGGAAGAACACCACGCGGCGCAGGCCGTCAGCCCAGGGCAGTGGCAGCAG
>CAYOHG010000716.1:0-1600 GCA_964403685.1 uncultured Planctomycetales bacterium | reverse complement strand
CCGACGACATCTACTGCACGCTCACCTATGACGGCGCGAGCCCCAACGCCGTGCGCTACGCTCCCGAGCGGACCTTGGTGCTTCGCGGATTCGGCAAGTCGTACGCCATGACCGGCCTGCGCATCGGCTACGCCGCCGGACCGCCGGACCTGATCGCCGAAATGGCCAAGCTCCAGCAATACACCTATGTTTGTGCGACTCACCCGGTCCAATACGGTGCCCTGGAGGCACTGGGAACGGACATGTCTCGCCACGTGGCCGATTACCGCGTGAAGCGCGACCTCGTTTGCAAGGAACTGGAAGGCGCCTTCGAGTTTGTGCGACCCTCGGGCGGATTCTACTTGTTTCCCAAGGTGCCGTCGCGATTCGCCTCAGGCTCCGCGTTCATCGAGGAGGCCATCCGCTTCAACGTGCTGCTGGTGGCCGGCGAGGTCTTCAGCCGCCGCGACACACATTTCCGCCTCAGCTACGCCGTGCCCAACGAGAAGATCAAGGCGGGCTGCGCGCTGCTGCGCAAGCTGGCGGGGTAGACGCACACACCCGCCGTTCACTGTCTCAGAACGCGTCGCGGAAGGGGCCGGCGACAACGTCAAACGCTGGCGGGCCGGGCAGCCAGTACGAATTTGGCACCCTCAATGCGAAGCATCTGGAACGGGCTCATGGTCTTGACCTTCACACCAATACAAACCTCCGGAATCTTCACTCTCTTGACGCCATCTCCAGGCACTTCGTGTGTGACCACCGTGTACTTGTGTGCCAGCGCGTAGGCGACGAGATAGTAATCAGCATCTTGAAAAAACGCGGTGACGGCGTGTGGGTGGTAATGCTGCTGCTTGACCCAAGTGCTCACAGCGGTCAGCGCACCTAATACCTTGTCGTCGGGGGGTAGAAAAAATGTTTCATCGCGGTCCTTGGCCCATTTCGCCAGAGCGTCTTTGCCCGCCTTCAATTCATCTCCGGCTTTTTCAATGCTAAAAACCATACCATCGCTGTTCTGTGCCACGAGCCAGTCCCAAAACGCCGGACAGAAATCGATCGCGTAATACAGTTGCTTGGCCTGGATGAAAATGTTCGCGTCGAGGAGATAGGGCATTACGACAACACCTCCAGCGAACGAGCCAATTCGCGGAAGGTTCGCTCCTTGCTTACCCCCAACATCCTGAAGGCATCACGGAAGAGCGTGTGGCCCTCTAGCGTGTTGGCGATGACCGCACGGGCGAAGCGCCGGCTCAGGCGGTAAGGCTGGGTGAGATAGTAATCACCGCCACTTGATCTGGGGCGCTGGGAAAGGCGGGCCAGCTCAGCGGCGTAGGCGCGATCGAATTGGTCCCGCGAAATCTTGCGGGCGTCGAAAATCCGTCGAAGGATGACAAGCGTGCTGACTCTGAAGATTCGGGCGAGATCGGAATCGAGCCCAGTGCGTCGCGCTGCGCAAGCTCCCCGCGAAGGGCCTCCAGGGGAACGAGCACTTCCGCGGCCACGCGGTTGCACCATGCCTCGATTCGCTGGGTAGGGGCGGACTCCGGGCCGACGTTGGTTAGCGCCGATTCGCCCAACCAGATATGGGCAAGTTCGTGCGCAAGTGTAAAAACCTGAGCGG
>CAYOHG010000715.1:0-1606 GCA_964403685.1 uncultured Planctomycetales bacterium | reverse complement strand
GGCCTATGCGCCTCCTCCCCATCTAACTGAGGATCAAATCGCCACGATCCCCAACCGGGTAGATGGTGATTTCCGCGAGCCGGGAGGCGTAAGGCCCGCGATGCGCCTGCTTGGCTACGATCTCGGCGCGGCATCGACGCAGCCGGGCGGTCAGGTTCCGGTCACGCTCTATTGGGAAGCGCTCGCGCCGATGGCGCGCAACTGGAGCGTCTTCGTCCACCTGGAGGACTCGAACCAAATTCCGGTCGCGCAGCGCGACACCTACCCCGGCGTCGGCCTGCTGGCGACGGCTGATCTACAGCCGGGCCGGACCTTCGCCGACCGCTATGTGATAAACGTCCCGCCGGGCGTCTATGCGCCGGATACACTCACGCTGGCGGTGGGCCTGTACGACTACACGACCTGTCCCGCGTGCGAGCGGATGGAAACCGCCGGCGTCGATTCTGTTTCACTACACGAAATCGAACTCGCGCCCCGGCCCAGCCTCGACGGCGTGCCCAACCCCACGCGCGTCAACTTCGGCGGCGAAGCGGAACTGATCGGCTACGAACTCGATACGCGCCGCGCCCGCCCCGGCGAGACGATCACGCTCACGCTGTACTGGCGCGGCCTGCGGGAGATGGAGACCAACTACTCGGTGTTCGCGCACGTGCTCGGCGCGGATAACCATCTCTGGGCCAACGGCGACTCGTGGCCGGCGGGGGGCGCGGCTCCCACCGCCGCGTGGACGCCCGGCGAGATCGTCGAGGACGCGCACACGCTGGCGCTCGACCCCGCCACGCCGCCGGGCGTTTATCCCATCGAAATAGGTCTTTACACCCAGACGGAAAACGGCGGCTTCAGGCGTCTGGTCGTCGTCACCGACACCGGGGAGCAAGCACGCGACTTCGTGTACCTGAGTTCGATTCGCGTGGACGAATAGCACTTGCCGTAGGCCGACGAGCGGGGCAGAATGAAGGCGATTTTTCACCGGAGTCATACCGGAGCCGAGCCTGTGGCCAAACCCACCGTCATCGTCGTCATGCCCGCCTACAACGCCGCGAAGACCATCGAGCGCACCTACAACGACATCCCCCTCGATGTCGTGGACAAGATCATCGTCGTGGACGACGCGAGCCACGACGAGACGGTCGAGATTGCGCGCAAGCTCGGCCTCAAGACCATCATCCACCCGCAGAACAAGGGCTACGGCGGCAATCAGAAAACCTGCTACCTGGAAGCGCTTAAAGACGGCGCGGACATCGTGGTCATGCTCCACCCGGACTACCAGTACGACTCGACGCTGGTCCCGCAACTGATTCAGCCCATCATCGAGGGCGAGTACGACATGATGCTCGGCTCGCGGCTGTTGGGCAACCCGCGCGCGGGAGGGATGCCGATGTACAAGTACATCGCCAACCGCTTCCTGACGATCTGCGAGAACGTCGTGCTGCAGCAGCGACTTTCGGAAGGGCACACCGGCTTCCGCGCCTACAGCCGCGAATTGCTCAGCACGGTCCCGTTTCTCCTCAACGCGGATGATTTTGTCTTCGATACGGAGATCATAGTGCAGGCGGCGGCGTTCGGCTTCCGCATCGGCGAGGTCGCCGTGCCGACTCGCTACTTT
>CAYOHG010000714.1:0-1607 GCA_964403685.1 uncultured Planctomycetales bacterium | reverse complement strand
GACCAACAATCCCAAGAAGGTCAGCCGGCTCGCGGTCTACGGCCTGGAGATCGTCGAGCAGCTTCCTTTGGAAATGGAACCGACCGAGCACAACCGGCGGTACCTTGAGGCGAAGAAATACAAGATGGGGCACCAGTTGCGCATGGTCTGAGGGCGTCCGCGCCGCAAGCGCGGCGTTCGCGGCTGCGCGGCGGGTTGACACTGCTGCGCGCGAGGTCCCGAACTTGCCGCGCGCTGCCTGCGCCGGGCGTCGGGAAGTGACCCGGCCGGCGCTGCCCGTGCAGGTGCGCATGAAGACGCATGTGGCCTACGAAGCGGCGTTCGAGCACTACCTGCGTGCCCGGCAGACGCCCTATGTGGCGGTGGACGAGGCCCGGCGGGTTGCATTCCGCGACGCAAAGCTCAAGAGCTTCGACTTCATCGTCTATTCCTCGCGGCACACCAACTGGCTGGTGGACATCAAGGGACGCCGCTGGGCGCTGAGAAAGGGCGACGGCCGGCCGGCGTGGGAGAACTGGGCCACGCTCGAAGACCTCGACGGATTGGAACAGTGGCAGACGGTCTTCGGCGGTGACTTTGCCGGGCTGCTGGTCTTCGCCTACTGGCTCGATGCCACCGTCGACCCGCCGATGGAAATCGTGCACGCGTTTCGCGACCAGCGCTACGTATTCGCCGGCGTCCGGCTGGAGGAATACCGTGATCGCGCTCGGCAGCGCTCCGCGAAGTGGGGCACGGTGCACCTGGCCACGGCCGACTACTCCCGGCTGGTGCGGCCGATGGTGGAGCTGCTGTAAGGCTGGCCGGCGGCGGCGCGGGAGGAGGCGAACCGCCGCACGCCCTTTACGTGTCGGTGCGGCCGTTCGGCATCAGGTCATCCACCTGCCCCAGCCGGCGGTACACCACCAGCGAGTACAGTGCCGCCCAGAGCGTGACGAGCAGGAGACCGCCTACCAGGACGCCGAAGCACACAAGCGGCGGCGTCAGCGTGCCGGCGGCGACGCACAACACGCCATGCAGCGCGAAGAGTCGTCCGCCGAGGCGGTGCGTGCGCTCCCAGACCTCATCGTTGGCGATGGTCCAGGGCGTGCGGATGCCCACGTAGAAATTGCGGCGAAGCTTGCCCATCCAGTTTCCCAATGAGGCGAAAAGCACTCCCAGGACCACGCACAGGGCGTTGCCGATGGACAGATCGTGGCCCGCAGCCTTGAGCAGGATGATGACTTGCACGACCAGCAGCGCGGCGACAAGCGTTACCGCGATGCGCGCGTAAGTTTCGCGGAACAGCTCCAGGTTGCGGCGCATCGGGCCGAGCAACGGGATCGCCAGCAAGGCTCCCGAAATCACGCCGACCAGGATCGGCATCAGCAGCAGGAGCTCCCAGCGCGAGCCGTGACGATCGGCCTCGCCCGAAAGGCCCCAATGCACCGGGACGGTCTCGGGCAGCACGCCGACGAACCCAGCCGAGACAGCGATCGAAACCAGCACGAGTCCGAGCAGCAGCCAGGGGTAGAGGCGCGCGATCATGGGTTTGGCTCCGAATCGGTTAGATTGGCGGGGGCGTCGCTGCGCCCGAACGTGTCGAAGAGAAACCGCATCAGGTCGTCGAG
>CAYOHG010000713.1:0-1620 GCA_964403685.1 uncultured Planctomycetales bacterium | reverse complement strand
CGTGGACTCAGGCTGGCCCCGTTGCGGTCGATGGTGGGTTTTCGGCGGCCGCGGAGCGCGCCAGGGCCACGGCGCGCAACAGCGCGTGAGCCTTGTTGTACGTCTCCTTGAATTCCAATTCGGGCGTGGAGTCCGCGACGATGCCGGCTCCCGCCTGAATAAAGCCGCGCCCGGAGTGCATCACGATGGTGCGGATCGCGATGCACAGGTCCATATCGCCCAGCAGGCTGAAATAGCCGATCGCGCCGGCGTACACGCCGCGCCGCGCGGGTTCCAGCTCGTCGATGATCTCCATGGCCCGCACCTTCGGAGCGCCCGAGACCGTCCCCGCCGGGAAGATCGCCCGAAACACGTCGATTGCATCTTGACCGTTCTTCAGCCAGCCCTCGACGTTGGACACCAGGTGCATGACGCGCGAGTGCCGCTCGATTTCCAGCAGATCGGTGACGCGCACGCTTCCATACTCGCAGACTCGCCCGAGATCGTTGCGGCCGAGATCGACCAGCATGACGTGCTCGGCGCGCTCCTTGGGGTCGGCCCGCAGCTCGCGCTCCAGGGCCTGATCCTCGGCGTCGTCGCGCCCGCGCCGCCGCGTGCCCGCCAGCGGCCGGGTCACGACTTTGCGCCCGATTACACGGCCGAGCACTTCCGGCGACGAGCCGGCGATATCCAGCCCGTCCAGGTGCAGGTAATACATGTACGGCGAGGGGTTGGTGATCCGCAGGGCGTGATACAGCGCCAGCGGCGCGACCGACAACGGAAACTCGAAGCGCTGCGAAAGCACTACCTGGAAAACGTCGCCAGCGGCGATGTACTCCTTGGCCCGCACGACCATCTGCTGGAATTGCTCGCGCGTCAGGTTCGATCGAAGCGGCGTCGGCGCGGCGGCGCCGGCCGGGAAGCACCCGGCCGCGCCGGGCTCGTCAGGCCCGCACGCCGCCAGGGCGGCATCGATCACCGCCAGCCGCTGCGCGGCCGCGCCATCCTCATACAGCAGCACGTGCAGCACCTGCTCCAGGTGGTCGAAGCAGATCACCTCGCGCGGAAAGATGAAATGCGCGTCCGGCAGGTCATCGTCGCCGGCGTGCCGGTCCGGCACACGCTCGCACCAGCGGATCGAATCGTAGCTCAGATAACCGACCGCTCCGCCGCAGAACGGCGCCACCGGCGGCACGTCCTCCTGCGGGCGGATCAGGGCGCGCAGCGCTTCGAGCGGGTCGCCGACGAGCTGCGACTCGCTGGATCCGACCCGCAGCCATATCCGCCGGCCGCGCGCGACGAATGTAGCCCGCGGGCGGGCTCCGATGAACGAATAGCGCCCGCGCGTGCCGCGCGCTTCCATTGATTCGTACAAAAACGCCGCCGGCTCGCTGCTGTACAGCGCCTCGAAGAGCTTCAGCGGCGATGCGCGGCTGGCGCGACGACGGTAAGTCGGGCGGATCGGCGGCAGGCCCGGCAGGCTCACGCCTTCCCCGCAGTCCGCCGCACCGCAGCGCTGATCAACGGCAGCTCGACCATCAGCTCGGCGAACATGTCCATGGTCAGGGCCTGAGCGCCGTCGGAGAGGGCCTTCTTCGGGTCATCGTGCACCTCGACCATGACGCCGTCGGCCCCCGCCCC
>CAYOHG010000712.1:0-1622 GCA_964403685.1 uncultured Planctomycetales bacterium | reverse complement strand
GCCTTACTCGTCTCCTGTCTCCGCCAGTCCGCCGCTGGCGGCCCCCGAGTCGTTCGCCAGCGCCGTCGGCGGCCTGACCGAGCCGTGGAATCAGCTCGGTTATGACTACTGCATTCCGCCGTTCCCGCCAGGGCAGTTGCCTTGCGACGTGTGCGCGCTGGGGGCGCAGCAGAACGGGGTGTGCTTCTGGATCAGCCGGTGGGTGACGTACACCGGCGACTACGGACAGTCCACCTTCCCGTGCACGACGCTGGGCCTGATTCCGACGTGGGACAATGGCGGGGCGGTCTTCACGGGCTTCTATGCGCCGAGCAACACGCCGCAAGCGCACTCGGTGGGCGCGCGGATTCTGGGGCAAGCCGTCAACGACCAGTTCGGCACCTCGGTCGGCAGCGACGGGACGTTCCTGTACGTCGCCGCCCGCAAACGAACCGCTAACGCCGCGCCATACACCACTGACGTTCCGCTGCTCTCGGGCTCGCGCTCGAACGCGGGCGTCGTCTACCAGATGCGCACCGACGCCAAGCCGGGCGGGTCAGCCTACACCCTGACGCAACTCTGGATCGAGCCGGGGCAGACCTGGCCGAACGTGGATTCGCAACTGACCGGCCGCAGCGACACCAGTATGCCCGTACCGCACCAGTACCTGATCGAGTCGGTCGGGTCGAGCCGCTACGGCGGCCTTGGCAACGTCACGCACTCGTTCGCCGGCGGCGGCGGGGCGGCGGGCTGCCCGGCCGAGTACAGTGCGACCGGCGGCGACACTGCCTTCAGTTGCGGAGCCGGGGGCATCGACGGGTATCCGGTCGGGACGGCGGGGTATTACGTGAATCGCGTCGCGCAGATCGTCGGCCCGCACGTCAACTCCGAGCTGGCCTTCGTCCGCGGCCTGGGCGATTTCGACGGCGACGGAATCAACGACGTCGCGATAGGATCGGAGCGGATCAAGGCCGATACCGGCGGCGGCCCGTTCACTGGTTCCGAAGTGGGCGGCATCTTCTTGATCTCCAGCCGGTCGACCGGTCTGGGCGGCGACCTGCTGCTCGACGACTTCCAGAAGTCGCCCGGCCAGCGACAGCTCGCGGGCGTCATGCTGCGCGGCTCCAGCGCCGGCGAGAAGCTCGCCCGCGTCTTCGATGCCGCCGGCGACTTCGACAATGACGGACTGGGTGATGTCGTCGTCGGCAATGAGGGCAGCGATGGCGCCGGAGTCGACGCCGGCGAGGTCATCCTGATCCTCGGCGCGCCCGACCTGAACAGCCCCGCCGGCGGCTGGACCATCGACGACATGGTCAATCAGGATCGCGCCATCCGCTTCCGTGGCGCTGCCGCCGGCGATCTGGCCGGCTCCAACGTCGCGGGCATCGGCGACTTCGACGGCGACGGCAAGGACGACATCATGATCGCCGCGCCGGGCGCCGAGAGCGGCCGCGGGGCCGTGTACCTGATCTACGGATCGGACTCGCTCAGCGGCCAGGTCAGCCTGGCCGACATCGGCAAGATCCAGTTGCCGGGCGTCAAGTTCATCGGCCGCGTCGTCGCCGACGGCCTGGGCGCTGGTTCAAAGGTGGTCGCGAACACCGACCCGGGTGGCGGATCGACCACCGCGTACTCGCGCGGCA
>CAYOHG010000711.1:0-1624 GCA_964403685.1 uncultured Planctomycetales bacterium | reverse complement strand
CCTCGGTCCGAGTCTCGCCAGGTGGTACAGCGCGGTGAGCGTGTGCGTCTTGCCGCCGCCGAACTGCGTCGTCAGCGTCATCACCGGGGAGGTGTTCTGCGTCTGCCCCGACAGACGCCGGAGCACCATGCCGACGTGCTCGGTGAGCGCCCGCGTCCAGCACGTGCGCGAGAAGAACAGCTCCGGCTTGCGATAGTCCTCTGGCGCCGTCCCGGCGACGACCTGCTCCAGCGCGATGGCGAACTCGCTCGGGTCGAACGACCGGCCTTCGCGGACCTCTTTCCGCGGCGTGACGATTCTGTACCAAGGGTCCATCTCAGATACCTCTCTGTCGCGCTAGCCTCCATGCGCGATGCGGATCAACTCGGCGATCAGCTCACGCTCGCGCCTCTCGTCGATCGTCTCGTCGAAGAACACGCCGCCCTTACGTGGATAGAACGATTCCCGGACCGCACGCCGGACTTGCTCACGCGTGGTCGTGTCGAATCCAAGCCGCTGGGAAACGCCCTCATTCAACCAAACGCCCGCGACCCAGCGCGCGGTCACATAGGCAACCGCGAGGGCATGAGCCTCGGGGGCAATGCCGAACTTCTCGGGGGCGGTTCCCATGGTGCGAACCAGTGGAATCGCCTCCGCAGGATGAATCCACGGCGTGTATTGCGTGAGCACGAGAACGCGTCCATCTCCGGTGGGAGTTGAGAGAAGCTTCTTTGCGACAGCGGCGCGGAGCCGCCCAATGTCGCCGATCGACGGGCTGCCAGAAACCCAGCACATCTGTCCCGATCGAATCGCGTATTCATTGAGCCGCCGAACCTCGTCGGAGTCCATTAGTCCCTTCGCCTCGACCTCGATCGTCCGACCCGAAACCGAGACGTGAAACTCCGGCACGTCCTGCCCCTTGTTGACCTTCGGGAAGCTGATCGCATCGGGGCCGAAGACGCGCGCAAATCCGCGGGCGAGCAGCAGTTCCTCCTCGGCAGAGAGGCAACCGGCGCCGCGCATCCTGGAGATGAAATGTCTCTTCTCGCCAGCGTCGAGTTTGGGCAAGAGCACCGCCGCCCCCTCTTCAAGCCGCTGCTGGTAGTCAGATGGGTAGAACATGTCGTTGTGCGGCTTCGCGTAGCTCGACGGGTACCAGACATCAGCAGCAGAATCCGCGTTGAGCATTTTGGCGCGGTGCTCCTTTCGCCACGCTTCGTCGAACACGGAAGCGAGATTGGGCGTGCCACTCAGTGCGGCATCGCACTCGTGGAGTTGGCATTCCACGAACTTGCGGTAATCAGGGTCCAACGGCATTCTTCACCTCGGCACAGCCAACAGCATTGCGTCCAGCAGGCGCTTTTCGTCGCTCCCCTGCGGGTACAAGGCCGACAGCGCATTGGCCAGCCGCAGAAAGTCCGGCCCGCGCTCCACCTCCGCTTTCAACAAAGCCCGCCGCGCGTTGGCCCGGCCGCTGGCCTGAAGCAGCATCGCCGCGTGGACCCGGTCGAGCGTCGTCGCCTCGCGGCGGGTCTCGAATTCGGAATCGGCGACGTTGCCCTGCCTGCCGGCAGGCAGGCCCTTTGTTCTCCGCCCACGCCCGCGCACCTTCGGCGGCGCAGCCGGTTCGGGGAATAGCATCATC
>CAYOHG010000710.1:0-1629 GCA_964403685.1 uncultured Planctomycetales bacterium | reverse complement strand
GTTCTGCGGCGCGTACCCGATTACGCCCGCCAGCGACATCCTGCACGAACTGTCGCGCTTCAAGCAGTTTGACGTGCGCACCATGCAGGCCGAAGACGAAATCGCCGCCGCCACCGCCGCCATCGGCGCTTCCTTCGCGGGGGCCCTGGCGATCACCACCTCGAGTGGCCCGGGCATCGCGCTTAAGCAGGAAGCCATCGGCCTGGCGGTCATGACCGAGCTGCCGCTGATCATCGTTGACGTGCAGCGCGGCGGACCCAGCACCGGCCTGCCCACCAAGACGGAGCAGGCCGACCTGTGGCAGGCGATGCTCGGCCGGAACGGGGAATGCCCGGTGCCGGTTGTGGCCGCACAGTCGCCCGGCGACTGCTTCTGGGCCGCGATCGAAGCGACCCGCATCGCCATCAACTACATGACGCCCGTCTTTCTGCTCTCCGACGGCTACGTCGCCAATAGCTCGGAACCCTGGTCGATCCCCCGCTCGGCGGACATTCCGGCCATACCGGTCCGGCACGCCACCGACCCGGCCACATTCAAGCCCTACCTGCGCGACGAGCGCGGCGCGCGGCCCTGGGCGATCCCCGGAACGCCTGACCTGCAACATCGCATCGGCGGCCTCGAAAAGCAGGACGTCACCGGCAACGTCTGCTACGAACCCGAGAACCACGAGAAGATGATTCACCTGCGGCAGCAGAAAGTCGACAACGTAGCCCGCGAACTCGCCGATCAGGAAGTCTTCGGTCAGCAGAGCGGCGACCTGCTGCTGGTCTCCTGGGGTGGAACCTTCGGATCGGTCCGCACCGCCGCCGAAGATGCGCTTGCCGCCGGCCGGCGCATCGGTCACGTGCACTTGCGCTGGCTGAACCCCATGCCGCGCAACGTCGGCGGGATTCTTCAGCGCTTCCGCAAGATCCTGGTGTGCGAGCTGAACCTCGGACAGCTTCAGTTCGTGCTGCGCGGCCGTTTCGCCGTCGATGCGCTCGGGCTGCACAAGGTCCAGGGGCGGCCGTTTCAAGTCATCGACATCACCAAACGGATCGACGAGCTGCTGGGAGGTGCCGCATGACCACCGCTTCGACCCCGCTCAAGCCGCAGGACTTCAAGACCAACCAGGAAGTGCGCTGGTGTCCGGGCTGCGGTGACTACGCCATCCTCAACCAGATGCAGAAGGTGCTGGCCGATCTGGGCGTGAAGAAAGAGAACACCGTCTTCGTCTCGGGCATCGGCTGCTCGAGCCGGTTTCCATACTACATGGAGACGTACGGGTTCCACAGCATTCACGGCCGAGCGCCGGCGGTTGCGACCGGAGTCAAGGTCGCCAATCCGGAACTCGACGTCTGGGTCATCACCGGCGACGGCGACGGGCTCAGCATCGGCGCCGGACAGCTCGTGCACATGCTGCGGCGCAACGTCGATCTGACCGTGATCCTCTTCAACAACCGCATCTACGGACTGACCAAGGGCCAGTATTCACCGACCAGCGAGTTCGGCAAGAAGACCAAGTCGACGCCCTTCGGCTCGATCGACTATCCGCTGACTCCGATCGCCATGGCAGTCGGCGCCGGCGCCACGTTTGTGGCGCGCTGCATCGACGTCGACGTCAAGTACCAGCAGGAGATTCTCAAGCGC
>CAYOHG010000709.1:0-1636 GCA_964403685.1 uncultured Planctomycetales bacterium | reverse complement strand
GCCGCGGCCAGCGCGACGGCGGTGGTGTCGCTGACGCCGCGGCCCAGCGTGGTGATGTTGAAGTTCGGATCGACGCCCTGAAAGCCGGCGACGATCACGATTCGCCCGGCCTCCAGATGCTGGCGGATGCGGCCGGCGTCGATCGAGCGGATGCGCGCCTCGGTGTGGCGGCTGTCGGTCATCAGCCCGATCTGCGCGCCGGTCAGGCTGATCGCGTCGAAGCCGGTCTCGTGGATCGCCATCGCCATCAGCGCGATGCTGACCTGCTCGCCGGTGGCCAGCAGCATGTCCATCTCGCGCTTGGCGGGCCGCTGCGAGACCTGTCGGGCCAGGTCGATCAGGTGGTCGGTGGTGTGTCCCATCGCCGAGACGACCAGCACGACCTGGTTGCCGGCCAGCTTGGCGCGAATCGCGCGGCGCGCGGCCAGGTGTAGCCGTCTGGCGTCGGCGACGCTGGTTCCGCCGAATTTCTGCACGAGGATGGGCATGGCCGCGAGTTCCGGTGTCGTGCTGGCAGGCGGAGTCTATCGCGTCGGAGCCACGACCGTGAGGGAGCGGAGCGAAGGGCCTCGCGCGGGATCCGCGGTACTCAAGAAGGAGCGCTTCCTGACGGGCGCGGCGCTGATCGGGCGCGGCTTGTACGGCGTGTGCGCGCCCGCGTTTGCCCCGCCTCTGCCCCCGCGATATCCTCCCGCATTCCTCAGCGTCCGATCGGCGGCGAGCGAGCGGGCGGCGGGACCGTCCGGGCGCGTCGCCGGGAGCATCCGGCGCCGACGTGGCCGGCCGGCGCTGATCAAGCACACGAAGGGACGCCGACATGCGACGAATCACGTGGGCGGCGCTGGCCGCCGGGGCGACGATCAGTCTGGCCGGGCCGCTGGCGGCCCAGACGGAGGGCGACGGCTTGCATCCCCGCGTCAAAATGGAGACCACGCTCGGCGACATCGTTCTTGAGCTCGATGCCGCCAAGGCTCCCATCTCCGTCGACAACTTCATCGAGTACGCCGAAGCCGGCTTCTACAATGGCACCATCTTCCACCGCGTCATCAAGACGTTCATGATCCAGGGCGGCGGCTTCACCACCGAGATGGACGAGAAGAAGGACACCCGCCCCGGCATCAAGAACGAGTTCTACAACGGCCTGAAGAACGAGCGCGGCACGATCGCGATGGCCCGGCTCGGCCAGCAGCCGCACTCGGCCACTGCCCAGTTCTTCATCAACGTGGTCGACAACGGCATGCTGGACGTGCCCCGCGACGGCGCCGCGTACGCCGTCTTCGGAAAGGTCGTCGAAGGCATGGACGTCGTCGACAAGATCCGCGACACCAAGGTCATCAAGCACCCGAAGTATCCCGCCCCGCAGGCCTGCACGCCCGAAACCGCCGTCGAAATCAAGTCGGTCAAGCTGCTGAGCGCGTACGACAAGGCCAAGGCGGCGGAGTTCAAGACGGCGTCTGAGAAGCTTGTCGCCGAGTTTGAGGCCGACCCACCCAAGCTCCAGGAGAAGCTCACCGAGAGCTGGATTCAGGAGGCTGAGGCGGCCGGCGCCGGCACGCGCGAAAAGCCCGCATCGGGACTGCGCTATGTGACCATGAAGGCCGGCGACGGTCCGACGCCGCCCGCGGGCGCCCGGGTC
>CAYOHG010000708.1:0-1637 GCA_964403685.1 uncultured Planctomycetales bacterium | reverse complement strand
CGCCTCGCTTCGTCGAATCAGCGCCTTGATCGCTTGCAGCGCGGGCGGATCGACCTCGCCGGCGTGCTTGCGGCGGATGAAATCCGTCACCTGCCCGGCGATCGCCTCGATCCTGTCGGCGCTCGGCAACTCGAAACGCTGGGCGAATTCGCAGACGAATTCGACATGCCGCAGCGTCTTGTCGTCAAAGACGGCGATGTTCCCGCTGGTCTGGTAAGCGACGTGCACGTCGTGGCCCTGATCGCACAGGCGGATCAGCGTTCCGCCCATCGAAATGACGTCGTCGTCGGGGTGCGGGCTGAAGACCACCACGCGCTTGGGAAACTCGTCGGGCGAGCCGTCGCGCCGCGGGCGGCCGGGCTTACCGCCGGGCCAGCCCGTGATCGTATCCTGCATGCCGCGAAAAACCTGGATGTTCAGGTCGTAGGCGCTGCCGCGGGCCGAGAGTAGTTCCTGTAACCCGTGCTCGTTGTAGTCTTCCTCGACCAGCTTGAGGATCGGCTTCTTGAGCAACAGCGCCAGCCAGATCACCGCCTTTCGCGTGGTGGACTCGTCCCACTCGCGTTTCAACCCGGCCAGGGGCCCGAGCCGCCAGGGCGTCTTGATCGGCGTCAGCTCGTTGGCCGCGGCGCGGTCCAGCACGAACTGCACGTTGGGATGCTGCTGCAAGTAGCTGGCCGCGACCGAGCTGGTGACCGGTCCCTCGATCGCTTCGCGGATGATGCGGGCCTTGCCCTCGCCGAAGGCCAGCAGCACAACCCTTCGGGCCGCGAGGATCGTCCCAACGCCCATCGTGATCGCGCGGCGGGGCACGTTCCACTCCCCGAAGAAATCGCTGGCCGCGTCCAGCCGCGTGACCTTGTCCAGCGTAATCAGGCGCGTGCGGCTGTCGCGCGGTGAACCCGGTTCGTTGAAGCCGATATGCCCGGTGCGGCCGATGCCGAGCAGTTGCAGATCGATCCCGCCGGCCGACGCGATCTTCTCCTCATAATCGCGGCAGAACGCGTTGATGCGCGCCTGAGGCAGCGTGCCATCGGGGATGTGCACGTTGGCGCGGTCGATATCAACGTGCTCGAACAGATGCTCGGCCATGAAGCGGTGGTAGCTCTGGAGCGAGTCCGGCGGCATCGGCCAGTATTCATCCAGGTTAAACGTTACGACGTTGCGAAACGACAGGCCTTCGGACTTGTGCAGGCGCACCAGTTCGTCGTAGACGCCGACCGGCGTGGAGCCAGTCGCCAACCCCAGGACGGCCGGCTGACCGTGTGCGGCTCGATCCCGGATGAGCTGGGCGATCTCGCGTGCTACCGCGGTTACCGCCGCAAGCGCGGTGAGTTCGACGCGGGCGCATACAGTCGGCGTCGCGCCGTCGCCGCGCTCGCTTCCGGGCAATGGAAACCAGAGTGTCTGGCTGCTCATGATCGGATGGGCCGGCTCCCGGCCCGGGGCATCGTCCCCGATCGGCGGTCGGCGTGCAATCGCCTGGAGAAACGTCCAGCGCCGGCGGTGAGCCCGCGTCACAGGTTGGAGAACTCGCGAGTGATTCGGATTCCGCGGGTGGTACGGCCGTCTCGGCCGTCGTCGAATGTCGGCCGGGTGGTACGGCCGTCCCGGCCGTTGGCTTCTTTTGGCTTGAA
>CAYOHG010000707.1:0-1638 GCA_964403685.1 uncultured Planctomycetales bacterium | reverse complement strand
GCGGCGTCTTCGCTGGCCCGCGTTGTGATCCGCGAAAGCCCGGCCAGCCAGCCAAGCGCCGCGATCGCGGTCACATCGCTACTGGACCGATCCCCGGCAGCGCGCCCGTTGGAATTGCGCTTGCCCGCCGCCCCCTCCGAGCGCATTTCCGAAGCGGATCAGCCCACAAAGGCAGTCGCCACACCGGCGGCGGTGGCACAAGCGGCGCTGCGGCCGGCGGAAGTCCCGGCCGGCGGTGGGCCGACCGACCCGCAGGCGATCGAACTACTCACGCCGGTGGTGACCGCATCGTCGGAACACCGCCCGGACAACGTGTTGTCGCTGGTCCGAGGGCAGGGCGACCTTCGTGAGGCGGCGCCGCCGGTTGAGCAGCGCTTCGATGCCGGGCCGGCCGCAGCGATGACCGCGGTGGCTGCGCCGGCATCGCTCGATCTGCGGCTGCCCGAGGTTCCCAAGCTGGAAGAGTCGTCCCAGGCCGCCAGCGCCATCCGCGGCGCGGAGGATGGGCTGCCAACCGTCGGCACGATCGTCGGTCGGGTGGTAGATTCGGTGACGCAGATGCCGATCTCCGCCGCGCATATCCAGCTCGACCTGCCCGATGGCGAGCCGCTGACCGTGGCGACCGACCAGGCCGGTCGCTACCGCATCGATGTGCCGGAGATGCCCGCGTTCTTTGCACTGTCCGCGTCGCACGATCATTACGCGCCGGCCGCGGCCAGCGTGCCGAGCGAACGCCTGCGCCGCGGCCGCCTGCGCCAGGATTTCCGGCTTGACCCGCGCAGCGGCGGGGTCATCAGCATCGAGAGCACTCCGCGCGTCCATCATCTGGGTAACGACCTGTGGGAGGGCAGCATCAACAGCCAGTTTCAGACGACTGCCGAGGGCCGGCAGTTCGAAGCGACCTTCGCGCTGCCGGACGAGCCGGGCGCGGTGCTGACGGAGGCTGCGGGTGAGTTGGCGGTGATGTCGTTTCTGGCCAAGGGTGTGCAGTGTTCACATCAGGTGCGGATCAACGGACGGCTGATCGCTGCACGGATGGACCCAGGCCCGAACGACGGCAGCTATGGCGTGTACGCGCTGCCGTTCGATCCGTCCTGGTTGCGCGCCGGCGAGAACACGCTTCGCATCCGCGCGGTAAGCTGCATGGGCGACCTGGACGACTTCGAGTTCATCAACGTACAGATTCACCTGCCTCAGAGGCCGCAGGCCGACGGAGAGCGTTAGGCGGGCCGGAACCCGGTACTCGGCGGCCGATGGACGAACGGGGGGTCGGCGCGGCCGCGTTTCGCCCCGTTCAAGCCAAGCCGGTCCACCCGTGTTACCATTTGGCCGCTTATGACCTCGTGCAGATGGATGGCCGATCGTGCGGCAGGGTCGACGCACGGCGGGCGGCGGCTCTGGTCGTGCCGTGCGCTGTTGCCGGCGATCCTCGCGCTGGCTTGCCCCGCCTTGGCGCAGAACCCCCAGAGCGAGCCGAGCTCCCAGCCGGTCGCCAGCCGGCCCGCCGCTCTGGATCCCGAGACAATCAACGCGCGCATCCGCGAGGTCGAGAGCAGCTCGACTCTGTCGGAGGAGCTGCGCACGCGGGTTGCCGCGCTGTACCGCGACGCGCTGTTGCAATTGAGCCAGGCCGAGGAG
>CAYOHG010000706.1:0-1646 GCA_964403685.1 uncultured Planctomycetales bacterium | reverse complement strand
GCCCGCGCCGCGACGATGCACCGCCACATCACGCCGAAACAGCCGCACGAACGCCGGCACGATCGAAAGCGTGTACGGCGCCGCGAAGACGGCCGCGACCCCAAGGTAGAGCAGATAGAGCTTCCAGTCGTGCTTCTGCTCGACGACATTGGGCAGATCGCCCGTGAAGCGATCGAAGAACTCCGTCCGCCACTTGTCCAGCGCGATGCCTTGCTCGCCGACGATCGCCAGCACCCACGGCAGCCAAGGCAGCAGGAACAGCGCCAGACCCAGCACGTGCCAGCCGCTCGCCAGCAGTTTCCAGCGCCGCAGCAGCAGGACGTACAGGACCGCCGGTATGCCTACGCAGGCCAGCGGCATGGGAAACTTGTAGAGCATGGCCAGGCCCGCGGCCGCATAGCCAAGCAGGATCAGGCCGGCGCGCCGCGCGCCGGGTGCGGCCGTTTCCAGGCCGATCCACAGGCTCGCCAGCGACACCGTCATCAGCGCGGTGACGCCCAGATCGCTGGCGGCGCGATGCGAGTGATACAGGATCATGACGCTCGACGAGCAGGCGAAGCCGGCGTAGATCGCCGCCCGGTCGCCGGCGATGTGCCGCGTCAGCCAGAAAACGCTCGCGACAATCAGCAACGCCGCGACCCCGCTGGGGATGCGGGCCGCGACCTCGTCCACCGGGCCGCCGCGCAGGTAACTGACGCCGATCACCGCCCAGTACGGTCCGGGAGATTTCTGGAGGCGCGTTTCACTGCTGAACTGTGGCCGGATCAGCCCGGTCCAGCCGTCGCGCTCGAAGTTCTCGCGCATCTCGCGCGCCGTCTGCGCGACCCACGCATCCGTAGGCTCCAGTCCAGCCCCGCCGCGCAGGTCATAGAATGCGACGATTCCCGTCCAGGTGAGCAGGGCCAGCAGCCAGCCCCAGGTGTGCCGGTCCATCGGCGCGGCGCGCCAGGCGGCCGAGCCGCGATCGCCCTCGCCCGCGGCACTCGCGGCGGGCGGATGGCTCGCACTGGAATCGCCGACCGGCATCGCTCAGGAGGCTCCCCGCGCGCCGGTCACCGCGGGCATCCGCCGCGGCTCGGGTTCGTCGACCACGTTGTGGACGTGCATCAGCAATTCCATGTAGTCGGCCTGTGTCCGGGTGAAGGACTTGAGCAGGTCGTTGCCGGCCACCTGCCGCTGCAACTCCGCCAGCCGCTGCTTGTCGGCCGGCTCAATCGGCTTGCGCTCCTGTTCGAGTTGGTAGATTCGCTGGGCCTGCGATTGGTAATCGGGCAACAGCGCCCGCGCCGTGGCATCTTCGCGCAAGGCGCGCTGTGCATCGGCGAACTTCCGCGCGCGCGGGTGCGCCGCCAGCGCGCGGCCCAGCGCAGCGGCCTGTTCCAGCAATTCTCGTGCGTAGTTCATGCGCACCTTTCAAGCGGAATCCGTTTGATCCGCCGTAGTCTAGCAGCGGCTTGCGCCGCGTGCACTGAGCCGCTACCATGCCGCCACGGTCCGGCCCAGGCGGCCGTGACGGTGCACCGGCGCTTCGCGGACAGGGACCGGGCCGCTTCGCGAGTAACCCGACATGTCCATCAGCCGTCGTGAATTCGTGCAGGGCGCCGCCGCCGCGGCCGCCCTGGGCCTCGGAGGACTCCCCGTGCAGG
>CAYOHG010000705.1:0-1649 GCA_964403685.1 uncultured Planctomycetales bacterium | reverse complement strand
CGCTGTCGCCGCCGCACAGCGTAGCGTCGTGAAGGTCTACGGCGCCGGACCCGGCCGCGCCGGCGGCTATTGCTGCGGGGTTGTGGTTGCCGCGGACGGCGCCATCGTTACGGTTTCGGAGGTGCTGCTCGAGAGTCCGACGCTGCACGTTGTGCTTTCGGATGGACGGCGGCTGGCCGCGCGGGTCGAGCGGCGCGACGAGTCGCGGCAGCTCGCCTTGCTGCGCGTCGACGCGGCGGATCTCAGCCCGTTCGCATTGCAGTCGGACGTTGCCGCGCAGCCCGGCGACTGGGTCATCGCCGCGGCTAACCCTTTCAAGGTGGCCGAGGGCCGCGAGCCGGTCTCCGTGTCGGTCGGGGTGTTCGCAGGTCGCGCCAGTCTGGCTGCGCGGCGGCGTGCGCAGGATTTCGCCTACGAAGGCGACGTGCTGCTGGTCGATACGCTGGTTGCAACTCCGGGATCGGCGGGCGGTGCGCTGCTGGATGTGCAGGGCCGCCTGCTGGGCGTGATCGGCAAGGCCGTGATCAGCAAGCACACGGGAACCTGGATGAACTACGCGATTCCGGCCCAGGTGGTTGACGAGTTCGTCCGCGGCGAGCCGGCGCGCGCGACCGTCGTGGGCGAGGCGCGCAGCGAGCGCGGCGGGCTGGAGCCGCTGAGCTTGGGAATTCGTCTGTTCGACGTCGGCGGGCAGACGCGCCCGGCCTTCGTCGAGCGGGTTCGCCCAGGATCGCCGGCCGATCGGGCCGACCTGCTGGCCGGCGATCTGATCGTCGCCGTCGCTGGCGCGCCGATCAGCTCGTGCACCGAGTTCTACCAGGCCTTGCAGCTTGCCCGTGACGATGCGCTCGAGCTGACCGTCAAGCGCGGCAGTGCCCTGCTGACCATTCGAATCACCACTGGCGGAGCCGAAGAATGAGGCGCCGATGGCGACCAGCGATTCCGGTAGTTCTGGCCGCGGCGGCTCTCAGCCGCGCGGGCGCCCCCGGCTTGGCGCGGCCCCAAACGCACCCGCCCGCGCCGGCGGCCGCGACGAATCAGCCCGTCACGGCGCAGCAGCTTCAGCAGGTCTTTCGCGCGGCGCTCGAAACGGTCCAACCAGCGATCGTGCGGATCGACACCGTCGGCGGCGCACCGGCTTCAACGGGTGGCGCCTTTCCACAGGTGGATGGCCCGAGCACCGGCGTTGTCTGGTCGGCCGACGGCTTTGTGATTACCAGCAGCTTCAATTTCGTGCGCGACCCGCTCATCATCACCGTCACCCGGCACGACGGGACGAGATCGGTCGCACGGCTGGTGGCTCGCGACATGCCTGCCCGCCTGGCGTTGCTTCGCGTCGAGGACGGCGGGCTGACCGGCGCAACCTGGGCCGAACGCGAAGACATGCAGCCGGGACAATGGGCCCTGGCGGCGGGTTTTGGCCACGTGAGCCGCGAACCCGCCGTTACGCTCGGAGTGCTCAGCGCGCTGGAGCGCTTTGCCGGGCTGGCCGTTCAGACCGACGCGAAGATTTCGCCGGCGAATTACGGCGGGCCGCTGTTCGACATTGAAGGCCGAGTGCTGGGCATCTGCGTGCCGATCGCCGCGGGCGAGGACGAGCTGGCGGGCGTGGAATGCACGACGGGCCCGTTGGGGCAGGGGCTGGCGAT
>CAYOHG010000704.1:0-1650 GCA_964403685.1 uncultured Planctomycetales bacterium | reverse complement strand
GCGTCATCGGACGCCTCGACGCCCAGCCGCCGCATGAACTTCAGCGTCACGCCGCTGATGCCCGTGCAGTCGATCGCGGTGGTGGTCAGGTTCCGCACCGGCATGCTGTTGGTGTAGTCACCGGCCAGGTTGTAGCCGTAGACGTTCGTGCCGGTGAAGCCGCTGTTGGGGTCACGGGCATGCGACCCGCCGCCGGTCGGCTGGCCGAAGGCCCACGCGCCCTCGGTCGTCCAGCCCGGGTTGGTGTCGAGCGGGAAGCTGTACACGAGCTCCGGCGCGGTGAAGACGGTGATCGTGACGGTCGCGGTGTTCGAGTCGCCGCCCTGCGGCGGCTCGCCGCCGTCGTTGGCCTTGAACTGGAACGTGTCGTTGCCGACGAAGATCGCGCTGGGCGAATAGGTCACCACGTTCCCGCCGCCCAGCAGCGTGTACGGCACAGCGCCGATCGTCCCGCCGTTCGGATCGGCCAGCGTGCCGTGCGCCGGCAGGGCGGTGATGATGTAGCTCAGCGCGCCCGGCGGATCGGGCAGGCCGTCGTCCGTCGCGACCAGCGTGACGGTGACGGGGGTCGCCAGCGGCGTGCTGGCGCTGCCGTTGTCGGCCTGCGGCGGCGTCGGTTCGCACACGCCCATGTCGCTCAGGTCGGTCATCAGGAAATCGGGGCTCAGGCCGGTGCCGGCCGAGAGGCCCGCCAGACCGTCGGCGACGTTCACCGTCAGATAGCTGATCACGATCTTGCCGTCGAAGAACAGCTCGATCTGGAAGGTGTTGGGCAGCGTGGTGCCGTACTCGTACACGTTCAGGTAGGTGATGACCATGCGGTCGGCGAACTGCTGCTTCTTGACCGTTCCGCCGGAGCCGGGGTTCAGGTCGTCGAAGCAGGCCGCGACCCGCGGCTTGGCGAAATGGTCGGCCAGCGACTCGGTGTAGTCGGTGTCGGACGAGCCGAAGGTGAGGTAGCCGTTGGTGCCGACGTAGAACGAGTTGTAGCTGACGCCGTAGAGCGAGACGGTCGCGCCGCCGCTGAGGGTGACGAGCACGTAGCCGTCGTCACCGCTGCTGAAGGTGAGGTTGGTTCCGCCGGTCGGGTCGGTCGGCAGGGCGGTGATGGCCTCGGCGCAGCCGTGGTAGAAGTCGACCGAGCCGTTGGGGGTGAAGATCAGGCTGATGTTGTCGAGGTCGTTGTTGTTGCTCTCGAAGATTTCCGTGAAGAAGTCGGGGACCTGGGGCGTCGTGAAGGTGTAGCAGTTCGGATCGCTGCCGACGTTACCGGCCTCGTCCTGGGCGTCGACGCGGTAGTAGTACGTGGTGTCGTCCTGGAGGCCCGTCAGGTCGACGGTCGGGACCGGGGCGATTCCGCCGCTGGCCACCTGGTTGAGCGACTCGCAGCTCAGGCCGTAATGCACGATCAGCCGGGCCGGCTCGCTGACCGTCGCGGTGATCGTCGCCGCCCGCGGCTCGATGTTGACGGCCTGCACGTTGCTGATGCTGGGCGGGGCACAATCCACCACGGCCGTATCTGTCACCACGACGTTGTATTGCCCCTCGCCGTTGTCCGCGTCGATATACGTCGCGACAATCGCGTCTCCGGCGCTGACTCGCAGCACACCGGGGGCGTCGGTGCCGCTGGCCGCCAGAGTGCCCTCGAAC
>CAYOHG010000703.1:0-1651 GCA_964403685.1 uncultured Planctomycetales bacterium | reverse complement strand
GCGCGACACCGGCGAAATCTGCGATCGCAGCGCGGGTCAGGTCGTCCTCGGTCGGGCCCAGCCCGCCGGTGAGCAGCAACACATCCGCGGTGCCGACCGCCTGCTGGAGCGCGGCGCGGATTCCCGGCAGGTCATCCGCGACGGTCAGGTTACATAGCGTTCGGATGCCATGTTCGGAGAGTCGTTGCGAGAGCCACTGCGCGTTGGTGTCCAGGCTGGCGCCGCTGGTCAGCTCGCTGCCGATGGAGAGGATCCAGGCGTTGCGCATCAGGGCCTCGATTGCCGACCGGCAGGGTTGCTCGTAGGCTCATTGTAGATGCCGGCGATGCCTCCGGCGACGACGGCGCCGACGGTTGGGATGTCCTCGGTCGCGCGGGAGAATTCAGCGATGAGCGTCGAATCCGCCTTTTCCAGCGCGCCCGCCTATCGACCGACCCAGGTTGTCGAATATCGCGGCGTGCGGATGCCGGCCGCCTTTGGGGACGAGCGTGCTGAGGTAGAGCGGACGTGCGAGCGGGGCGCCTGGTTTGACCGCAGCGACCGCGGGCTGGTGCGGGTCACGGGACGCGATCGCAAACCCTGGCTGCACAATCTGCTCACTAACGCGATCAAAATGCTGGAGCCGATGCGCGGCTGCTACGCCTTCGCGATTGACGTTCGCGGCCGCGTGCAGTTCGACCTGAACGTGCTTGACCTGGCCGAGGCGATCTGGCTCGATATCGACCTTCTGGCCGTGCCCGGTAGTCTGGCGCATCTGAATCGGTACCTGATCTCCGAGGACGCCCAGCTAAGCGACGTTACCTCTGAGTTTGCGCGACTCGCGATTGCCGGACCGCAGGCCCGGTCGGCGGCGGCGGCGCTTGGGGTCGAGCCGGCGGCGGACATGGGCGATTTGAGCAGCGCCTGGCTGGATGCCGAACCGGGCCGGGCCCTCTTAGTGCGCCACGATTTCGCCGGCCTGCCGGGGTTCGAGCTGGTTGTGCAGCGCAGCGCGGCGGCGGCCTGGTGGGAATTCGTCCTGGATCGCAGCGGACTGCAACCGGCCGGACTTCGCGCCCTGGACGTGCTGCGCATCGACGCGGGCATCCCCTGGCTGGGGCGGGACATCGACGAGAAGGTGATTCCGCCCGAGACCGGCCAGGTCGAGCGCGGCATTCACTACAGCAAGGGCTGTTACCTGGGCCAGGAGGTCATCGAGCGAATGCGCTCGCACGGGTCGCTGGCTCGGCGGCTGGTGAAGCTTCGGATCGAGGACGGCGCGGGGCTCGTCCTGCCCATCGATCTGAAGCGCGAGGGCCAGAGCGTCGGGCGGCTCACGTCGCTGGCCCGTGACCCTCGCAACGGCCAATGGCTGGGGCTCGGATACCTGCGGACGACGCTGACCGACGCCAGCGGCGTCGTCGCCGGCGATCCGCCGAGATGCGTGTCGCTGCGGTAGACTGCGGCGGTCAGACGGGATCGTAGGCGCAGTAGCCCAATGGCAGAGGCAGGGGACTTAAAATCCCTCCAGTGCGGGTTCGACTCCCGCCTGCGCTATCAGCCCTCCTCGACTGAAGTCACGGGACCGTGCCCCGCCGCCGGCGGCGTTGTCGCGGTTGCGAGCGGTGCGGACGAGAAAGGAAAAAAGGAACAAGGGGAAAAGGGAACGGGG
>CAYOHG010000702.1:0-1653 GCA_964403685.1 uncultured Planctomycetales bacterium | reverse complement strand
CGGCCAGGGTGTTGGGGGGGGCGCGGGCGGCCGCCCGCGCGTAGCTGAGGTTGCTGGCGTAATCGACGAAGGCGTAGACTTTCTTGCCCTTGTCGCGGAAGTGCCGAAAGGCGCGGTTCAGCTCGTCGAGCTGAGCCAGGTTGATCTGCGGATCTTCAATAATCAGCGCGATCCCGCGCACGTTCTCGTCGTCCGCGGCCTTCTCGATCTTGGTGACGCAGTCATAGAGCGTCGTCATCGATTCGCCGAACAGCGCCATGAAGGCCTGGTCGGGCAGCGGCGCCTCGAGCAGCGGCCCGTCCAGCCGCAGCCGCACCACCTGGTTCTCCGCCCGCGCGGGCGCAGCCAGTAAGGCCGCCAGCCCCAGGCAGACGACCAGCGAGCCGAAATCAATGCCCCGTCGATGGTTGCGAAGCGCGCGTGTGGCAGTCATGCTGTGAATCCTCCCTGAGGCGCGGCGGTCGCCCCGCTTCGCCCGCCCGCGTTGGCGAGGTGCTTCCGAGGCGCCCTGTGCAGAATGTATCGCACCACGGGCCGACCGCCCATTCCGAAACCGCTCGGGAATTCGAACGCGGGCGACAAATCTTCGCGGTGAACCGGCGGCCGGCGCGCGACGGGCTCTATCATGACGCGCCGCATGCTTCTGGCGGTCGAGAACCTGTCCGTTGAACACGTCCACCCGGGCGGGTCGATCCCGCTGCTGCTGAACGTCTGCCTGTCGGTGCCCGCCGGGCAGACGCTCGCCCTGATCGGCGAGTCCGGGTCGGGAAAGAGCCTGACGGCCCTGTCGATCATCGGGCTTCTGCCGGCGGGTCTGCGCGTGACACGTGGTTCGATTCGCTTCGACGGGCGTGACCTTGTCCGGATACCGAACGAAGAGCTGCGGCGCATGCGTGGCGCGCGGATCGGACTGATCGCCCAGGAGCCGATGTCGTGCCTGAACCCCGTGCGGACGATCGGCGAGCAGGTGAGCGAACCGCTCCGCGTACATCGGAGCTGCGCACGCCGCGAAGCCTGGCGGCGGGCCGAGACGCTGCTCGAACGCGTCGGGCTGATCCCCGGCCGCAGCCTGCGGCGCGCCTACCCGCACGAGCTGTCCGGCGGGATGTGCCAGCGTGTGATGATCGCGATGGCGTTGATCTGCCGGCCCGCGCTGCTGATCGCCGACGAACCCACAACCGCGCTCGATGCCGGCACGCAGGCCCAGATTCTGGCGCTGCTCGGCGAATTGCAGGCGGCGATGAGCCTGACGGTGCTCTTCATTACGCACGACCTGTCGCTGGCGGCGCAGTTGGCGCATCACACCGCCGTAATGTACGCGGGCCGGATCGTCGAATGCGGTCCGACCGGCAGCGTGCTGCGCGACCCCTGGCACCCTTACGCACAGGGCCTGCTGCGCAGCCTGGACCTGTCCGCGCCGGGTGTGCGCGCCCGCCCGTTGCATGTCATTGCCGGTGAGCCGCCGGCGGCCGCGGCGCGACCCGCCGGTTGTGCGTTTCATCCGCGCTGCGAGGCCGGGCGCGATTCGCCGGAGTGCCGCCGCAGCTCGCCCGAGCTGGCGTTCGACGCCGCCGGGCGTGGTTGCGCCTGCTGGCTGGCACCGCCGCGAGCGCAGTTCCCGCGCCGCCCGGCGGACGCAGGCAGCGACACAAC
>CAYOHG010000701.1:0-1667 GCA_964403685.1 uncultured Planctomycetales bacterium | reverse complement strand
GCGATATGGAAGGACGCCGCAGCGAAACCGCGGTAGGCGGTGCTGAGACATGCTGAGGGCTGACGCTGCGGATACTGGAAAGCCGCGGCGTCGGCCCTTTGTATTGAAAGGCCCCGCGCAACGAGCAGCCGCGCCGCAATGCGCGTCGAGCGCGTTTCCGCGCCAACAGGCATCATGCATGCTCGGCGACCGCGGGTCCGCCGCTCGCTGCTACCGACGATTGGCTACACAGGTGTAGATGCCGGCTCGGCGGGCTGTGTCGCAGCGGGCGTCGATTCGGCTGGTGCGGTGGGCTGAGAGGTGAGGGGCGCGCTCGTTTCCCCCGCGGGAGCCGCGGCGGGCGCGGCACCGGGCTGCTCAGCGGGGGTGCTGGCTGGGGTCGCCGGTTGTGTCGCGGGCTGCGATGCCGGCGCGGGATACGTGTACAGCGGCTCGGCGCTGGTCCGCAGCTCCAGCGTCAGGAACGCGCGCGGCCCGGCGGCGTCCTGCGAATCATCCTGAAAGATCACTCGCTGCACGATCCGCCCGATGGCAATCAGCCGGCGCAAGGCCTGGATCGGCTCGAAGCCCGGCAAAGGTACGCGCACATTCAGCAGCGTGTCGCCGCGCTGCACGAGCACGTCGAACCAGCCAGCATGCGGGCGGCGCTCCATCGCGGTCAGCACCTCCCGCATTGGCTGTTCGGACTCGAAGCGTTTTCCGCCGCAACCTACAATTACATCGTCGACGCGCAGAAAGCCTTCGCTGGGTTGCCCGGGCTGCACAGCCGTGACACGCAACTGCTTTTGCGCGGCGCGCTCTTCGACCGTGATGCCCAGGCGCGGGGCTCCGCGCAACCCGCGCGGCCGCCACCAGCCTTCGCTTAGCGCTTGCGGCTGTCGACGGCCGACGAAATCCAGCCACTGCTGGCCAACGTCGGCGATCGGACCGCTCTGCACGAGCACCACGTTCCGCGCCAAAGCGGTCGGTGGCCGGCGGCCCAGCCCGACCACACTTCGCAGCGTCGCCAGCGCTGCCCGCCGCGCCGCCAGCACTTCGCGCAGCCACTGCTCGTGGGTCGTGACAATCAGCGCGCCGCCCTGGGCGGCCCAGCACACGTGCAGTTCCCCGACATAGGCGCGCGCCTCAGGATCCAGCAGCGGTGTCAGGTCCAGCCGGCTGGCGGGTACGCCGTCGAGATCGACGTCGGCGACGCGCGGCAGCGGCATCGATCCGCGCGCCAGCGCGATCACGTCGTACGCCGCCATCGCCGTCTCGATCAGCGCGCTGAATTCGGCCTCGGCCAGGGTGGCGTCACTGGCGGCGGCGACGAAGGCGAGCACCGGCATCGGTGGCGCGTCCGCGTCGCGTCCGGGGCAGCGCAGTGCGCCGACGGCGACCACGCTCGGGCCGGCCAGCGTCTCAAACAGGTGCTCGATGGACTCGCCGCGGGCCTGCGTTTGAAGCGCTACGCGAATCGGGTTCTGCGCGGGCAACTGCTCGACCATCCGCCCGATGGCCGGGTAGTCCACCGAACCCTCCCAGGCCGCCAGGGTGCGCTCGGGCAGGTCCGCCAGCAGCGCCGCCACGTCGCTGGGGGCCGAGCCGGCCACCTCGGCGACCGTCGCGGGTTGCGACGCCGGGTTCGCATCGCCCACCACGGTCAGGTGCAGCAACGACGTCTCGCG
>CAYOHG010000700.1:0-1678 GCA_964403685.1 uncultured Planctomycetales bacterium | reverse complement strand
TCCGCGGCGGCGCTCTCGCCAGGTGAGCGCCGCAAAGGTCAGGCCCGCGCCAGCCGGTGGGGCCAGTACCGCCGCGGCGATTTCCGCACCCGTGACCGGTGGCACGACCGCCAGCAAAGCACGTTCGTCAGTATCGTTGCCGAGCAGACCCTCCAGCGGCGCCGCGGCCGGGCTGGTTTCGCCCGCCGCGTTGGTCGCAAACCCGGACAGGTCCAATTCCGGCGCCGGCCGCACCTCCAGCGGAATCGGCGCCGTGCGCGCGGTGACGTATTCGAGCTTGGTCGGATCGAAGTACACCAGCTCGATCGGCGGGATGGCGCTGACATCGGCGCGCCTGGCGCGAATGGTCTGCTGGAAGCGCCGGACGCCGTCCTCAAACGTGCCGATCGGCGGTTCGTCCGGTACGCGGAAGTCGGCCGTCAGGGCTGGCTGGCTGGCCAGGGGCGGGGCCGGCAGGTCGCGCAGCGCGCCGTCGCCGCGGATCTCAAGAGTGAGGTGGATCGGATCTCCGACACGCACCGGCGAGGGCGCGGCGCTGGCCCGCAGCTCAAGCTGCCCGACGGCGCCGGTGAAGCCGCTCGGCCGGCCCTCGGTCGGAAGCGCCTCAACCTCCGGCACGCGGATCGCGGGCAGCACGCTCAGCGGCCGCTGCTCGCGCACGATCAGGCGATCGAAAACATCGCGGCCGAACCGCAACGGATACTGTGCGCGGATCTCCAGCTCGTCGAACAGGTCCACGGCTCCCGCCCGACTGAGCGTCAGGGCGGCGGGGATCGTGAAACGATAGTAAGTCACCCCACCCGAGTCGCTCTGCTCCACCTCGCGGTCGTAGCGCTCGGCCGGTGGGAAGGGCGGAAAGCCCCGGCGGCGCGAGTCGATCTGGGAGTACACAGTGTCCACGCCAAGCGGCTCACTGCCCAGCAGCGGCGCTCGAATGCGGATGTTGAGCGTGAACCAGGCCGTTTGCCCGACGAACAGCCGCGGCTCAGCGCAGCTTACCTCGGCCGTCAGCAGTCCTTCGTCACCGCCGACCACCAGCGTCAGCGGCTCGCTCTGCAACTCGCGGCCATCGACCCGCACGCGGATCGGCTCGATGCGGACCGGGCCGGACTGCCGTGGCGTGACTTCCCACTGGTAGGTGCGCGTGCGGCGAACGGTGCGGCTGTCGGTGTAGATGCTGTCCGACGCCCCCGTGAACGCCGCGACCGAGCAGCCCGGCACATCAGGAAAGACGGGCGGGTCGCATTCCTGAAAGTCCTTGACGCGCAGCTCGATCAGCACGCGCTCATTGACGAACGGATCCTCGCGACTCGCCAGCACGTCAACACGGGTCTGTCCGGCGGCCCGGCCGCAGAGCAGCACCAGCGCCGCCAGCAACGGCACGAGCCGCGCCAAGCGGCGCGAGAGCGGCACTGCGGCTGACGTGAGGTCGCTCATGTCATCGGAGTTCGACGGTCCAGCGCGCGACCACCGGTCGGATTCGCGCCGCCAGCGCCGACGGGTTGGCTGCTCATCCGGCCGGAGCGCGCAGGCGATTCGTCCGCCGGGACGGGCGGAAGCGGCTGCCCAGCGTGCGCGGCACGGGATGAATCCCACGCGCCTCCAGCACCGGGTCACGCCGGATCGGCTCGATCTTGGGCTCGGCCCCGCGAAAGCGCACGTACTGCGTCATAGGATC
>CAYOHG010000699.1:0-1696 GCA_964403685.1 uncultured Planctomycetales bacterium | reverse complement strand
ACCTTACCCAGGAGGCCCTGGCTGAGCAGGCCGGTTGTGCCGTGGACACGCTGCGGGCGATCGAGAGCGGCCGCCGCCGGCCCTCCCGCGAGCTGGCGGCCATTCTTGCGGAGCGACTCGGCGTGCCGGCGACCGAGCGCCAGGCGTTCGTCGACCTGGCCCGTGGCCTGGGCACGGAGTCCACTCAGCCGCCTTCACCGCCGCCGACCCGAGCGCCGCAACCCCCGCCAGCCCCGCCGCTGATCGGGCGGGCCATTGAGATCGAGACGCTAGCCCGGCGCTTCCACGACCCGGCCTGCCGCCTGCTCACCATCACCGGCCCGGGTGGCATCGGCAAGACCAGCCTGGCGACCGCCCTGGCCGCTCGCATGGCCGCAAACTTCCCCCTCGGCGTGCTTTCGCTGGCGCTTGCCGGCGTCCAGCGCCCACCTGAGGCGGTGAGTGTGATCGCCGCAGCCCTGGGGCCGCGCCCCGAGTACGGACAGGCTGCGACAGCGCAGGTCGTCACGGCCCTGGCCGCGCGCCAGCAACTCTTGTTGCTGGATAATCTGGAGCAACTGCTCGATGGTCCTGAGCTGCTCGCGCTGATCAGCGCCATCCTGGCAGGAGCCCCGGGAGTGCGGCTGCTGGTCACCTCGCGTGAGCGGCTGCAATTGCGAGACGAGTGGGTGCTGGAACTGGGCGGGCTGGCCATTGATGGTGAGGCTGCGGCTTCGGATGCGGCGCTGCTGTTCGTGGAGCGGGCGCGGCGGGTGCAACGCACCTTCGCGCTGACCCCGGCCAACGCCGCCGCGGTGAACCAGATCTGCCGGCTGGTAGGCGGCACACCGTTGGCGATTGAGCTCGCGGGGAGCTGGCTGCCCACGCTCAGCCCGGCCGAAATCGCCGCCGAGCTGGAGCGCAGCCTGGATCTGCTCGGCAGCGACGCCCGCGATGTGCCGGCGCGCCACCGCAGTGTGCGCGCGGTGTTCGACGGCTCGTGGCGCCTGTTGAATGCCGACGAGCAGCCCCTGCTGGCCCGGCTGGCTCTGTTCAGTAGCGGCTTCACCCGCGAGGCGGCCGAGTTCGTTGCCGGCGCCCGGCTGCCGCAACTTGCCACGCTGATGCAGAAGTCCCTGGTGCGGCGTGAGGGCAACCGCTATATGCTCCACGAGCTGATCCGCCAGTTTGCCGGCGAACAGTTGCGGGCGAAGGGCGAGGCTGCGGCGACGGCGCGGCGCTTTGTGGACTACTATCGCTCGCTGGCGGCCCAGATCGCGGCGCGGCTGTCCACCGAGGGCGAGCTGACCTGGATCGGCCAGATCGCCGACGAAGCCGACAATCTGCGCGCAGCCCTGCGCGCGGCGCTCGCGCTGCGCCAGGGCGACGCCGGCGCCAGCCTGTGCATGAGCCTGTACGCGCTCTGGGCGGTGCGCGGCATGACTCGCGAGGGCCTCCACTGGGTCGAGCAGTTCCTGGTTCTGGAGCCGCTGTCGGCCAGTGCTCGCGGACGGCTGCTGACGATCGCCGCCCTGATGCAGCAACTGCTCGGGGAGTGGGATCGGGCGCTGCGCAGCGCCGAGCAGGCGCTCGCTCTGCTGCCGGCGGACGACGACACCGCACGGCCAATGGCGACCTACGGCGCCGGCCTGGCCGCGCTCGACCAGGGCGACTTTGCCGGCGCGCGCCACTACCTGGCCGCCAGCCTGGCCTACGC
>CAYOHG010000698.1:0-1704 GCA_964403685.1 uncultured Planctomycetales bacterium | reverse complement strand
ACCCGCGCCGCAACGGGCGGCTGCGGCTGCGGCGGCGACAGCGGCGCCGGTATCGCGTCCGGCGGTTTCGCGGCGATCGGCGCCGGCGAAGCGGCCCCGGCCATCCGCCCGCCCGAGGAGGGGCTGGGCGCCGGGATCACCGCCTGGCTGAGCGACAAGCGCATTACCGGCGTCTGGTCGATCAACCAGAATCGCAACTCCTGGGTACACGTGAACGGCGTTGGCTGGCGCAGGCTGGCCAACAACTCCGACACCGCCGTCGTGGCTCTGACCGTGCTAGGCAGCCATGCGCGGCAGACCCAGACGCGCGTCGACTACCGCGAGGAAGCCGACGGCATGCTGCACGAGATGTACGTTTGGTAGCTCGCCGGACCGCGGCAGCGGCGGCTGAGCGGTAGAATCGGCGTTCGGCCAATCCAGGGCCCGTCGCGCTTCTGGCGCGGCGGGCCCGCCGGTCCGGCGCGGCGGCGGACGCGGGCCTTGCATCTCGGCCGTCCGACGTTCCGCACAGCGCGCGGACGCGAGATCGGGAGTGCGACCGTGCCCGAGATTTTCCTCACGCAGGCGAACCAGTACGCGACGATCCGAGCCCACGTGGGCGATTCGATCCACATCTCCCTGCCCGAAACGCCGACCAGCGGCTGCCGCTGGATGGTCGAAAACGACCTCGGCGGGGTGTTGACCGCGATCGGCAGCGATTTCCGATTCGGCAGCGGCGGCATCGGGGCCGGCGGCATGCGCATCCTGCACTTCCGCGCGGCCGCCATCGGCGTAATTCTCCTGCGCCTGAAACGCTGGCAGGAATGGGAGGGCGAATCGTCGGTCGACGCCCGCTTCAGCGTCAGCATCGCGGTCGGGTGAGGGCTGGGCGTAACGGCCCCGGCCGCCCCGCGGACTCACGAGACCAGAATGTCTCCGCTGAATAGAGCGTTGGGCATGACCTCGCACTCCGCCCAGCAGCCGGGGCAGGCGTCCACCCAGACCCGCGCACTGCGCGACGCCGCGCCGCGCCAGACTTCCTCGAACGACTGTGTCAGCAGGTTCCCGACGCGCTCCGTGTTGAACTGGCAGACCGGCACGTCGCCATCGGGTAGCAAACGAATGTGGCTGCGCAGCGCGACGCAGGGCGGATTGGGACGGACGGGTCGCGCGTGCCCGTTGCCGGTCCCGGCGACTTCGTGTGCCAGCCGGGCCCGCAGCCCGCGCAGGTAGTATTTCTTGCCGTGACGCAGCATCACGCTGCGGAACTCGCCCACCCGGCGCAGCTCCTCATCGACGAAGCCGAGCACATCCGCCCCGCGCAGCCCGGGGTGCAGCGGGTAGCCGGCCGGCACGATCAGGTGTTCCGCCTTCGTGCCGCGCAGCTTCGCCCCGTACATGGCGGAGTCGGCGTACGCCAGCACGGAATGCACTTCGACGCCCAGCGCACCGAAAACCCGCCGTAATTCACGATTGTCCTCCAGCGAACGCGCGGAGATCACCGTGTGATTGACGCTGACCTCCAGGCCGTGCTCGCGGCGCAGCTCCACGAGCCTTCGAACGCTGGCCAGCGCGGTCTCGAACGTGACCTCGGCGCCGCGGTTGCGGTTGTGCTCTTCGGCCGCTCCGTCGAACGAGACCATGAAGCGCAGCATCCGCGGCCGCGGAAACCGCTGCACGAAATCGGCGATTCGATCGGGGAACGAGCCGTTGGTCGTGATGTGG
>CAYOHG010000697.1:0-1711 GCA_964403685.1 uncultured Planctomycetales bacterium | reverse complement strand
CTTCAGGAGTCCTTGTCGCGCAGCAAATTCCGCAACATCTTCCGGCCGCGGAATATGCGGCTTTTCACCGTCCCGACCGGCACGGCCAGAATCGCGGCGATCTGCGCGTAATCGAGCTCCTCGACATCCTTGAGGATCACAGCCATCCGAAACTCCTCATCTACGCACGCCAGGGCGCCAGCCACCCGCTCGCTCCACTCCCGCCGCTCAGCCGCCTCGATCGGGTCAGCGTTCGGCGCGGAACGTCGCTCGGTCGCGGCGCCTCGACCTTCGTCCCCGCCGAGACCGCGGTCGCGTGCCACGCGCGCCCGCCGGCGGCTCGAAAGCACCGTGTTCACCGCGATGCGGAAGAGCCAGGTGTAGAAGCCGCTGCGGGCCTCGAAACGGCCGATCGCCTGAAACGCGCGCAGAAACGTCGCTTGCGTCAGATCTTCGGCGTCGGCCCGGCTGCCCGACATGCGGTAGCACGTGTTGTACACCCGGTCCGCATATCGTTCGACGAGCTGCGCGAACGCCGCCGTCTCGCCGGCCTGCACCCGCTGAACAAGCTGCTCGTCGGGTATCTCGCAGCGCAGCGGCGGCGGCGGCTCGCGGCTCGTCGACGGCAAGTTGGACGCGGATTGCACGGCGGAGTTCCCGTCGGGAGCGACGGCCGGATGCCCGTCGGACCCATTCACTGTTCGATCGAACGCAGCATGGCCAGCAGCCGGTCATCGTTCTCGGCCAGCGTGGCGGCTGGGCCGAGGACGCGAAACAGCCACGGGCCGTGCGGGGTCTCCACGATCGCCACACGCAAGGCGTAGCCGTCACGCGGGGCGGCGATACTCTCGGTCCCATAATCGCGCATGCGGTAGCGGCCGGTGAGGGAATACACTCGCACGTGCAGGGTGCCAACGTCGAATTCCTCGATTGCCAACCGGTCGTCGCGGATCGGCTGATCGTTGTCGTCGGTGAACTCGTTCCGCCAGCGGCGCAGGTTGGCCTCGACCACGCCCTCGACGCGCTGGCCGAAATGCCAGACCGCCAGCTCGCCGTCGTACTTGTCGCCGGCGGATCGCGGCAGGACGTAGGTCGCTTTGCGGAACGTGCGCCCGCCGCCGAGCTGCTTCCAGGCTTCCGGCGCTTTCCATCGCAGCGGGTGCGCGACGTAGGTCGGATCGTGCGAAGACTCGGGCTCGTTTGCGACATCGTCGCGCGCGGGCGGCGTATTCGGTGCGGCCGGTTCGTCGGCAACGGGCATCGGATCGGCCTGTGCGCGTTCGGTCGGCGAGTCGGCCGGCGCTGAATCCGCCGGCTGGTCGGGTGTTTCGGTCGCGCGATCGTCCCGCCGCGTGTCGCGGCGTGCGGCGCGTCGCTCGTGGCGATCCTCGATTCGATCGGCCGGCGTTCGCGCCGGCACCGGTTGCTTCTCCGTGGTGCTGGTGGCGGGCGCGCTGGCCGGCGGCGTTAGCTCGCACCCGACCAGCAGCAGTACACCCAACGTGATCGTCAACGCCCAGCTCGTCAGCGCCCGCATGCCTGATCTCCTGGCACTTCCGCCCCTCCCGGCCGAAACGCACCTGCGGTATTTTGCCGCCGAAATGAACGCCAAGCGATCCCGATCGTGTTCACGGGGCGGCCAAGTGCGGGTTTCGGCACATTCGGCCGGCCGCGGGCCGCGCCCAGCCGCCCTGGTTGCTCTGTTCGCTATCGGCATTTCGGCGGGCTGCGC
>CAYOHG010000696.1:0-1720 GCA_964403685.1 uncultured Planctomycetales bacterium | reverse complement strand
GGGCAGCAGCGAGCCGACGCGATCGTCGAGCTTGTACATGCGGGCGGGGTCGATGGTCAGCGCCCGCAGGGCCGCGTCGCCGCCCAGTCCCTCGCTGACGGCGTAGAACGCCATCAGCGGCAATGCGCGGGCGCCGTCCTCGGACTGGCTCTGCAAGGCGACCCGCAGGCCGTGGCTGGCGGCCTCGGCGATGGGCGAAAAAGGCCGACGGCGGCGCTCGCGCGTCATGTCCGTGGGAACGATGACGCCGACGCTCTCGCCGCGCGAACGGACGCGATCGGCGACCTCGGCCAACTCCTCGGCGTTGCGCAGCACGACCGGCAACTTGTACTCATCGACCAGCAGCTTGAGCGCGGCTTCGATCTCGCCGGCGGTTCCCACGTCCACGACCGCGGGGATCTTTCCGGCCAGCAGGGCGCGATAGGGCTCGAGTCGATCGTCCACCTTGGGGGCGACCGGGCGGTCGTCCTTGCCCTTCTTGCGTTTGCGCTGCACCTGAAACTCGACCGCCGCCTTGTCCGTCCGTGTGGCCTCGAATTGCAGCGTCATCATGTCGCCCAGCTTGACCTCGCCGGACATGTGATCTTCCCTGTCCAGCTTGGCCGTGATGGTCGGTTTTCCGAAGGGCGTGTCCTGGTCGATTTCGAGCGTTACGTCATTGCCGGACAGGCTGCCGGTAAGAGTGGCCTCTTCATCCGAGTCCGGCGACCGCAATCGCCCTTCGATCGAGTTGCCGGTGAGCTTCAGCAACACCGTAGCTTCGACCGGCTCGGGCAGCGGGCCGCCGCTGAGCTTGGCGGCCCAGGTTCCCGTGATCGGATCGGCCTTGGATTGCTCGACGACGACGTCTTCGGTCTCCTTGGGTTTTGAAATCACACCTTTGGCGCGGTCTTCTTCCCACTTCTTGAGTGCTTCTTCGTACTTCTTCCAGGCCTCGTCGTATTTCTTTCCGGCTTCAAGCGACTCGCGGATGCCGTTCAGACCGAGTTGTGGATCCGCGCCGCGCAGCGAAAAGCTGATGCCGGCTACGTCGCGCGTGATGCGCTGATCGCGGTCGGTCCCGGTGGTCTTGATGGCCGCGAGCCGGGCGCCGCGCGGGTCGCGCTCGATGGGCGACAGCAGCACCGTCGTGACACCGGCGCGGGCGACGCGCCTGGCCTGTTCGTCGGCGATCCCCACGGCGGCCGCGATAGGGGTCTCGGTGCCGACGCGCGTGCGGTCTCCGTGCAGGCCGAGATGGCCGAAGGCGTCGACAAAACCGGGCGTGACAAAGCTGTCCGGGCCGGCGTCGACGACGCGCGCGAACGGCGGCTGCGGGACGCGCTGCCCAACCGCCCGCACCTGGCCATCGACCACCAGCACGGAGCCGTCATGAATCGTGCTGCCGTCGCCGACCCAGATGGTCCCGGCGCGAATGACCAGGGCGTCATCGACGTTCTCGCGCGGCGCGTCGAAGACGCGCTGCCCGCTGATATACGCTTCCAGCACGCGCGCCGCGGGCTCGAACGGGTCGTCGTTCAGCAGCAGGAAGTCAGACTCGCGGCCGGGCGCCAGGCTGCCGACGCGCTCACCGACGCCCAGAATCTCTGCCGGAACGCGCGTGATTGCCGCCAGCGCCGCCTCGCGCGATAGCCCGCCGCGCATCGCCAGCCGCCCGACCATCTGGAGATCGCCGGCCGCGTCGCCCTCGGCGCCGGTCAGCGCCAGCGCGGTGCGGCGC
>CAYOHG010000695.1:0-1725 GCA_964403685.1 uncultured Planctomycetales bacterium | reverse complement strand
CTCACGCGCTGCAGTTCTTACAGCCGATTCCTGACGGCGGCTTTCCTGTTGGGGGTACACGACCGACTTGGTTCAACAGCACCGCCGCACCGGAGCACGCGGCCGACGTGAAGAGCCATGCGGCGAGATCGCTGATCCCGCGCGTGATCGCGAACACGGCGACCGTCGTCCAGAAGGTCTGACAGGCGAAGCAGCCCATAAGGTACGTGAAGGCGCGCCAGGGGAACGAAGTGTGGGCGAGTTGCTGGAGCTCGCGGCGCTTCCCCTCGACCTCGTCGTCGGTCAGCGGCTGCCTGGCCGCATGCGGCGAGCGGCGGGCGACGTCGTCGGCCCACTTGGCGCGGTTGTTGATTTCCCAGTTCAGCCGGTTCATGCGCTGGCGGCGCGGGGCATCGCGCAGTGACAAGCGAAACTGGAGCTCGGCCGCGGGCAGCGAGCCGAACAGCGCCTTGGCGATGGCGCAGACGGCCAGCGTCCAGACGAAGAACGACGCCACGTGCGACCAGTCGGTGATTTCGAAGATGCTCGTCATGATTCACGCCTCCATGCTTTAATCTCCGCGGCCGTCCTGGGCAGCGGGTTCACCGTTATTCTGATTCACTTCTTTCCTGCAGTTGCACACTTCGGGTGGCCGTTGAGAGGCGCCCGGCGGTCCGTCCTCGCGCATGCAGCAACCTGCCGGGAGCCCGTCGCTCGAATCGACTGAGCGCGGCGCGACGATCGGGCCGGCCGCGTCAATCGCGAGTTCGTGAGCCGGGCGACCGGCGCACTGCTCGATCCGTTCGCGCAGTAGATGGCGGATGATCCGCGCCTCCGCCGGTGCGTTGCTCGGGTCCACGCTGAAGTCGCCGGTCTTCGGCAGCTTCCAGCCGGCGTCGAGCTTGGCGAACAGTTCCGCGATCGCCGGGTCGCGGTAGATCAGCCAGCGGCGCAGCTCATCTTCGCTCGTGCCGTCGAGAAGCTCGGCGGCGCGGGCCAGGACGTAGTCGCAGGCCAGCAGGCCGAGCTCATCGTCCGGGCAGTACGCCGTCAGATGCACGCGCTTCGGGCCGACGTTGATTGAGGTCACCGGCATGGCTTCACCTCATCGAGCGGGCTCGCCGTCACAGCGATCCGACTCGTCACGTGCCGTCGGTTCGCGGCGAATCGCCTTGTACTCGTGCCGTGCCACAAGGCCGATCGTCCTTTCATCCCACATGTCCGAACACCAGCCGGCGCTCCCACATCCAGCGGATCTCCGTCTGCCACGACGCGGACGCAAACTCGACCAGCGCCTCCAGCTCGGCGAAGCGCGTCGCGCCTGGGTCGCGGTTGTCGCCGCCGATGTGGATCGAGCCGACATTCAGCGCGCCCGTCGCCTTCGCCAGGTCCTGCGCCAGCCGGCGACAGCGGCCGTAGACGTTCGCGTCGAGCATGATGTAGACCATGCGGTAGAGCGGGATCGCGCTGGTGACGTACGCGAGCTGCTCGGCGGTCGGCAGCGAACCGAAGAACGCCGTCGCGACCGAGGCGTTCCCCGGCTGCATCGCCGCCGCGACCATGAGCGCGTCGAACGGGCCCTCGACGACGAACAGCGTGTCGCCGCCGGCGAGCACGCGGTCGGGCTCGTAGATCACGACCTTGTGGCCGCCCTCGACCGGATGACTGAGCCAGCGCTTGCGCTGCCCCGCGTCGATCGCTCGCGCCGTGTAGCCCAGGTCGACGCCGCCCTCGCGCACCGGGAAC
>CAYOHG010000694.1:0-1729 GCA_964403685.1 uncultured Planctomycetales bacterium | reverse complement strand
GGCGCGGGAGCGGCGCGAGCGGCAGGTCAGTTACCGCGGGCTTTTTTTTTTCGGCCGAGCCGGTCCCTTCGGAAGCCCCTCCCGCGGCCGGCAGCCGCGCCAGAAGCTGCTCGATCGCACCCCACGATGAGAGCCGGGCCAGGCGGATCAGCACCGCATCGACCAGCGCCCGGCCGCTGGCGCTGAAGCGGACGTTGCGGCGGAGCTCTTCGAGCAGGCCGACCATCTGAACGTAGTGCGACAGCTCGAAGCGGCCAGCCAGCGCCTGCATCGATTCACGCGCAGCCGCCGGCACATCGACGAAGGTCGCCTGCGGCCCGCAGGCGCGCAGCACCATCAAGGTGCGCACGCACTCGATCAGGTCGGTGCAGAAAACATCCAGGCCGCGACCGCTGGAGAGGATCGATTCGGCGTCGGTCAGCACGCCGGCGGCATCGCCCTCGGCGGCGCGCGAAAGCAGCGTCACGATCTGCTCGTCCTGGGCCGGCGGCAGCAGCTCGTCGAGCAGCTCTGGCGTCAGCCGGGTGGACGAGACCGAGAGGAGCTGATCGAGGATGCTCAGTGCGTCGCGCATTGAGCCGTTGGCCAGCCGGGAGACTCGTTGCAGGACGGCGGGGTCGGCTTCCGCGCCCTCGGCTTGGCAGATGGTCTCCAGGCGCTGGGCGACTTCCTGCGGGCCGATGTTGCGAAAGGTGAAGCGCTGGCAGCGGCTCTGGATCGTCGCCGGCACCTTCTGGATTTCGGTGGTGGCCAGGATGAACTTCACGTGGCCGGGCGGCTCCTCGAGCGTCTTGAGCAGGGCGTTGAAGGCCCCAGTCGAGAGCATGTGCACTTCGTCGATGATGTAGACCTTGAAGCGGCTGCGGGCCGGGCGATAAGCCGCGTTGCTGCGCAGCTCGCGGATATTGTCGACGCCGGTGTTGCTGGCGGCGTCGATCTCAACCACGTCAATGTCCTGGCCCTCGGCGATCGCCGTGCAGGCGTCGCAACGGCAGCAGGGAGTCGCGGTGGGAGCATCCGATTTCAGGCAGTTGAGCGCTTTGGCCAGGATGCGGGCCATGCTGGTCTTGCCGACGCCGCGCGTGCCAGTGAAGAGGTAGCCGTGGTGAATGCGGCCGACTTTGATCGCGTTAACGAGGGTGGTCGCGATCGGGGCCTGACCGATGACCTCGGTAAAGGTCTGGCTGCGGTACTTGCGGGCAAGCACAGTGTAGGCCACGCGCGAACCCCGTTGGACGGTTGTTGAAGCCCCATGCCCCGAATGCGCGTCACGCGAGCGCCGCCGCGCTGGGCCGATTCGCCCACGACGCGACTGGGTTCACCTCCGCACGGCGGCGGCGCCGCGCGGCGGCGATGCACGCACGCTGGCGGACAAATCCTGAGGCTCAGGCCAGGTTTGCGATGCACGTGGGCCTGGACGGGTGGGCTGCTTCCTTCCGGACCTGACCCGTTTCCCGCCCGACGCACTGCACCGGCCCGACCCTTGCCTCAGGACACGACATGGTACTTGCAGGCGCGGCGCCGGGCCAGCGCGCCAGCCGGGTCGGGGAATGAGATGATGGAGGGTATGGTTGCCGATTCTGGCGGTCAGGCGGCGCTTTCGTTCCAGAGGGCGTTTCACCGGTCGTCGTAAAGCAGGCAGCATAGGTTGGCGTCGCGTTCGGTTCGCGGGGCGAGCCAGCGGGCGCTGTTGGCCGCCCCCTCCACCCCCAAGATGGCATCGGCAGCC
>CAYOHG010000693.1:0-1731 GCA_964403685.1 uncultured Planctomycetales bacterium | reverse complement strand
GCGTGATCGTGGTTGCCCATCATGCACAGCCGGCACTTCTCGATCACCAGGTCGAGACACTCGCGCGGGTTCGGACCGTAGCCGATCACGTCGCCGAGGCAGACGATCTCCTGAATGCCGCGCGACTCGATGTCCGCCAGCACTGCCAGCAGCGCTTCGAGGTTGCTGTGAATGTCGCTGATTATCGCGAACTTGGCCATCGCTGCTCACGGACCCGCGGGCGGGGGCCGGCTCTCCTCCGGCAGCAGTACCGGCCAGCGCTCTTCAATCCGGTAACGCCGCCCGCAGCCGGTGCAGGCCAGTTCTCCGGTGCACAACTCGAGCGGCGCACGGCACTCCGGCACCGGGCAGACCAGGATCTTCAGCACCTCGGGGTGAATTACTTCCAAATACAAGGCTCCCGTCGCGGCGATCGCCGACGACAGGCGTACGATAGGGCCACGCCCAGCGCGAATCAATCCGGACCGGGGCCGCGCCATTCCTCCCAGTCGGGAACGTAGTGTGGCGCCGGCGTTGCTCCCGCCGAACCAATCTGGAACTCCCGCGATACGATCCTCCCGTCGCCCGGGCGGACCGCCGCCGCGTGACCATCCGCAAAGGCGGCGTTGGCCGCGCTCCCGTGACGGAAACAGGTCGTCGGCGATCCATTCTCCGTCCAGTGGCCGTCGCCCTGGTACAGCAGCGGAGGATCGAGCAGCGCGTTGTTCTGAAGAACACCGCCGAACGACATCGCCGTGTCCGCGAACGCGAAGACGCGCGCCGGATCGCGGACGCGTTCCAACCGCTGCCAGGGGCGATGTCCGATCTGGAACGACCAGCCGGGTGTTTGCGGCGGGCAGAGGTAATAGCCGTTGTAGCCGTAGGTGCTCGTGACCGCGGCGGCGGTGCCCTGCGGTTTGTACGTTCCCCAGGGTTGATCCGGGCATTCAAACACCCCGTCGGCGCGCAGCGCCGAGCGCAGGTAGGGCCAGACGAAGCCCTGCGTGTGGTCCACGCTGGAAGCCAGGGAGCGGCCCCACCAGTACGTCGGCGAATCCGCTTCACTGTAGGCCAGGGGCATCGCCCACGCGTTGAAGTCGCCGGCGTACATCTGAAACGCGGTTCCAAGCTGGTGCACATTGCTGGCGCACTGCGTTCGGCGGGCCTGGGCGCGGGCCGCGCGTAACGCGGGCAGCAGGATCGCGATCAGCAGCGCGATGATCGCCACCACGACCAGAAGTTCGATCAGCGTGAAGGCCTGTCGTCGCATCAATGGTCCTCTCGATGCCTCAGCAGGTCGTTCCAAACGCAATCAGCAACTGCGACAGGTCGGCGAGATCGACGCTCCCGTTGCCGTTGAGATCCGCCCGCGGATCAAAGCCCGGCTGGCCGGTGCTGGTGCCGAAAGCGATCAGCAGGGCCGCCAGGTCCAGCAGGTCGACTCTTCCGTCATCGTTAATGTCCTCGACGCAGCCGGGCGCAGCGAACGCCGTCAAACCGCTGGTGCCGATCGAGTAGAGCACCCCGTCGGCGATCGCCGGACTGCTGCCGGCGCCGCCGGCCTGGTCGACGATGAAGCTGCTGTCTCCCGGCGCGAACTGAGTGTTCAGGATGAACAGTTCGGCGTAGGGCCCATAGAAATCCGCCGAATCGGGCCGACCGGCGTAAAGATAGCCGCCCGCGTACGCGATGTGGTGCGTCCAGCCACCAACGGTAAGCGCGCCGGCGGTGGCGACGTGTGTGTCCCACAGG
>CAYOHG010000692.1:0-1734 GCA_964403685.1 uncultured Planctomycetales bacterium | reverse complement strand
GGCTGCGCCGACGGCACAGCCAATGGCAGCACCGGCGGCGGCGATGTACGCCGTCCGAGCCAGCAGCCACTGCTGGCGGTCGCTCCAGGAAAAGGCGGCGTCCGAGCCGCGGGTTGCGTCGAGCCCAGCCAGGATCAACGGGGTAAGCACTGCTCCCGCCACCAAGACTGCGGCGAGCAGCCACAGAAGTGCGAGAGCGAGCCGCGCCATGCGGTCGCCAGTGTGCGGCCGGTGTCAGACGAACGCAACGACCGGGACGGTCCGGTCGGGGAAAACGCGATCTAGCTTAACCCGTTTCGCGGCTAACGGTTATGACATCATAGGGTTACGGATCCATAGGAACCGGAAAAACGTCGCATGTAGCCGGAATACAAGTCCTGGCATGCGGGTTAGACAGAGTGGGTTGGAAAATACGTTTCCACGCGGTGTGGAAACGGGTTGGCAGGATGAAGTTCGGCTCGCCCTTCCTGCCGATCTGGGTTGCTGACCCGCTCTCAAGTCGGAGGGAGCGGGTCTTTTTTTTGCCAGGCCCGCCGGTTCGCCCGCTCCTTGCGTTCCGGCTCCGCACGTCAGTCGCTCGCCAGGCCCGCGACATGCTCGGCCACGCAGCGCCGCAGCACGGCCAGGTCGTAGCCGCCCTCCAGCACGCTCAGCACACGTCCGTCGCAGCATTCATTGGCCAACGCGATGGCTTGCGCGCTCATCCATGCGAAACCATCGTCCGAGACGGACAAGGCCGCCAGCGGATCGGCGAAGTGCGCGTCGAATCCAGCCGAGATGATCAGCAGCTCGGGCCGGAACCGCCGGGCGGCTGGCAGCACCTGTTCTTCGAACGCGCGGCGATAGTCGTCGTCATTCGCCCCGGGGAGCATCGGGAGATTCAGCGTGTAGCCCTCGCCCGCTCCGATGCCGCGCTCGTGGGCGTAGCCGGTGCCGGGGTAGAGGGTGTCAGGGTGCCCGTGCAGGCTGATGAAGTACACCTGCGGGTCCGCCTCGAACAGATGCTGCGTACCGTTGCCGTGGTGAACGTCCCAATCGAGAATCAGGATTCGCCGCGCGCCGAACTCACGCCGATACGTGTCCGCCGCCAGCGCCGCATTCGCCAGCAGGCAGAAGCCCATCGAGCGGTCGGCTTCGGCGTGATGTCCGGGCGGGCGCACCGCGCAAAAAGCCCGCCGAAGCTCGCCCCGACCGATGCGGCGAACGGCTTCGAGGATTCCGCCGGCCGCGAGCCGGGCGACTTCGAAGCTCTTGGCGCCGATGGCGCTATCCGGCGCGTCGATGTAGGGACGTCCGTCGTGGCAGGCCTGTTCGAGGCGTGCCAGGTACTCAGGCGTGTGCAGGTGAAGCAGCGCCTCTCGATCGACTGGGGTCGGCTCAATCCGAACGAGCCGCTCGAACAACCCGCGTTCTTCCAGCCCGTCGCGGATGGCCTCGAGGCGGCGCGGCCGTTCCGGGTGCCCCGCGCCGGTGCGGTGCTCCATGAATTGCCCGTCCCACAACAGCCCGCACATGCTGCTCATGTGGCCTTCCCCGCTCAGCCTGGCGCACTTGAAACGATAGGGCTGCCGGTTGCTCGTCGCCAGGGTCGCAACGTGTGCGTTCAGAGCAGCTCCACCGGATCCACGTCGATCGCCAACCGCCGCACGCGCGGCCGACAGCCCCGCGTCGTCAGAAACTCGTGCAGCAGTCGTTGCAGCGCGCCGCCGCGCGGTCCGCGAACCAGCACCTGCC
>CAYOHG010000691.1:0-1740 GCA_964403685.1 uncultured Planctomycetales bacterium | reverse complement strand
TATTCCACCAGCAGCGCACCCTCCACGTGCGCGTGCCGCTCGTGGGCCGCGAACAGGTCGGCCAGCTCACGGCGAATCGCCTCGAGCTCGTTGGGCACGAACCGCACCGCCCCGGCGTCGCTTTTGTGGGTCACGTCCGCCGACACCAGCTTCAACACCACGCGCTCGCCGCCGAACGGGCGCAATTCGTCCTCCGCGACGTCTCCGCCATGCGGAATGAACAGGTAGCGCGGCGGGTGGATCGCGCCGACCAGCTCCACCAGCCCGTAGACCTCGTTCTCGAACAGCGCTGTCCGGCCCGTTTCCGCGGCACGCAGCAGGATCCGTTCGACGGCATCGTGCTCCGCGGGCGAGAGCCCGGGCTCCTCGGCGCCGGCCAGCGGCGGGAGGCCAACCAGTGCGTCGTCCGAAAGCAGCCGGGCACCGGGCAGGTCCGCCAGCCACTGCCGCACGTTGCGCGACGTGCCGCCGCGCTCCAGTCCGACGGCGTAGATTTGCGTTGCATTTCGACCGATGCGAAAGGCGCGCCGCGCGGTCTCAATCACCGCGGCGCCCTTCTCGGCGAAGATCTCGGCCAGCGCCGCTTCGAGTGCGTCGGGGGGCAGCGGCAGCGAAAGGGAGGCCGCTCCGAGCATGACCGTGTTCGCCGCCCGCTGGGAGCCCGCCAGCCGCGCCAGCCGATCGGCGTCCAGCAGCACGTGGCGTGGCTGGCGGCTGATTCGTTCGAGCAATTCTTCCAGCGCCGGGTAATTGGGAATGTTCAGAACGGGGTCGGTGCTGACCAGCAGCGTGCCGTCGCGCTGGAGGTATTCCAGGTAGCGCAGCGACTCCAGCGGCTCGACCGCAATCAGAATATCGGCCCGCCCGAGCGGCACCAGGTCGCTGTAGATCTCCGCGTCGCTGATGCGCAGATGCGACTGCACCGCCCCGCCGCGCTGCGACATCCCGTGCACCTCGGCCTGGCGTACGTGCATGCCGCGGCGCGTCGCGGCGATTGTGATGGCGCGGGCGATCGTGAGGGTTCCCTGGCCGCCAACGCCGGCGAGAATCAGGTTGCTATCCACGGTTGGCTCCGCTGGCCGCCGCCGTCGCACCCTTGCGCTTCACGTGAATGCACGGCCGGCGGGCGATCATGACCGAAAGGCCGCGGTGCGCGATCTCACGCCGCAGCAGGTCGGTATTCTCCTCGTGGCGCTTGGGCGAGGGGTCGACGATGTGCAGGTGGTCGCGGCTGACGCCCAGCGCCAACAGCGTCTCGACGATGTCGTCGCCGGAGACGGCCGTATCCTGACACCCGGTCATCGCGGTCGCGGAGTTATCCAGGATCAGCACGGTCATGTCGGCGTCACTGCGGATCGCGCCGAGCAGCGGCTGAATCCCCGAGTGCCAGAAGGTCGAATCGCCGATCGTGCACACCACGTGCGGGACGCCCGCCTGCGCCGCCCCATGCGCCATCGAGATCGACGCACCCATGTCCACGCAAGTGTGCATGCAGTTGTGCGGCGGCAGCGCCCCCAGCGAGTAGCAGCCGATGTCGCCGAACACGGTCGCCTGCGGCAAGCCCGACAAGGCATTGCGCAGCGACTTGAACTCGTCGGCGTGCGGGCAGCCCTGGCAGAGTTGCGGCGGCCGGTTCGGCAGGTCGTCGTGCGCCCGCGCCGGAAAAGGCCCGCGGCCCGGATCAGCTGACGGCCGGACAGCCCCTTGAGCTCGCACGAGCCGTCGGCCTTCGCCGGCGTC
>CAYOHG010000690.1:1124-1745 GCA_964403685.1 uncultured Planctomycetales bacterium | reverse complement strand
CGTCACGTTCTGCGGCGAACGCGACGATGCCCAGCGGCGCGACTTCACCGTCAACGGGCTGTTCTACGATCCGCTGGCCGAGCGGCTGCTCGATTACGTCGGTGGCCAGGCGGACCTTGAGCGCCGTCTGCTGCGCGCCATCGGCGCGCCGGCGGAGCGATTTCGCGAAGACCATCTACGGCTGCTGCGGGCGATCCGGTTCGCCGCCGCCCTGGAGTTCGAGATCGAGCCGCACACCTGGCAGGCGCTCTGCGGGGGAGCGGCGTGCGTGGCCGACGTGGCCGTCGAACGGGTGCTGGAGGAGCTGAATCGCGCGCTGGCGCACGCGTCGCGGGCTCGAGCGGTGCAGTTGCTCGGCGCCAGCGGCCTGCTGGCGCATTTGTGGCCCGAACCCACGTGGACGCCCTCAACCACGGCGGCCGCGATCGACCGCTTGCACGCGCTGTCGCCGGACGCGCCGCTGGAGTCGGCGTGGGCGCTCTGGCTGGCCGATCAGCCGGTCGCCGAAGTGCACCGCATCGCGCGGGCGCTCAACGCCGCCAACGAGCTGCGTGAGCATGTGGCTTGGCTGGTCGCGCATCGCGACGCGTGCGAGAAAGGCCGCATCTTTAGCAGCCGCAT
>CAYOHG010000690.1:0-1114 GCA_964403685.1 uncultured Planctomycetales bacterium | reverse complement strand
GACGACCGGCGGGAGCCGCCGCGGCCGGCGCGGGCCGAGCTTAAGCGGCTGGCGGCGCACCCGGCGTTCGCGGCGCTGCGTGAGGTGGTCGAGGCGCATTGGCGAACGCTGCCCGACGGCGCCGCGCGGCAGGAAGCGCTCGCCCGACGGCTGGAGCCGTTGACGCCGGACGTGCTGCGGCCGGCGCCGCTGGTGACCGGCGACGACCTGGCGGAGCGCGGCGTGCCGGCGGGGCCGATCTACAAGCACGTGCTGGATGAGTTGTACACGCGGCAGCTTGACGAGCAACTGGTCAGTCGCGCGGCCGCGCTGGCAGCGCTGGAGTCGCTCTTGCGCATGCGGAATCCGAGCTCATGAGCAGCGCGCCGGCCGAATCGCGTGCGCCCGCTGCGCCACGGCCGGCCGGCCGGAGGTTGCTTGGTTTGTTTTGTCGCGTATGGTGGCTGCCGCTGCTCGTGCTGGCGGTCGCGTATGGCGCCTGGCTGGCGGTGATCTACTTTGCGCAGGAACAACTCATCTTCCCACGGGCATTCGAGGAGCCGACGCGCGATGAATTCATCGCTCCGGGGGCGACGCGGATCTGGCGCAGCGCCCCGGACGGCCTGAAACTCGAAGGCTGGTACCAGGCGGCGCCGGACGCGCTGCCCGGCGAGCGGCGACCGGCGGTCATCTTCTTCCACGGGAACGGCGACGTGATCGACGAGCGCTGGCAGGTGGGCGAGACGTACCTGCAACGCGGCTGCTCGTTTCTGATCTGGGAGTATCGCGGCTACGGTCGGGTCGACGGAACGCCATCGGAAGCGGCGCTGATCGCCGACGGCGTCGGCTGGTACGACTGGATGACGTCTCAACCGGGGGTCGACCCGCAGCGGGTCATTCTGCACGGTATTTCACTGGGCGGCGGAATCGCGCTGGGCGTCGCGGAGCAGCGACCGGCGGCCGCGATCATCCTGGAGAGCAGCTTCTCGAGCATTACGCGCCTCGGGCTGCGGCTGGGTATCCCGCCGGGGATGTCCCGGCATCCGTTTCGCAGCGACTTGCGGATCGCGCGGCTGGATGTACCCGTGCTGCTGGTGCACGGGCGCAACGACTGGACCATTCCGGTGGATCACAG
>CAYOHG010000689.1:0-1753 GCA_964403685.1 uncultured Planctomycetales bacterium | reverse complement strand
CTGCGCGCCGCCGTCGGCCCGCGCTCCCCCGCCCCACCCGCGCGGCCGGCCCCGACGGTGCGGCTCCGCGCAGCCACGCCGAGGATGTTTCCGCGGCGCTGGCCGATGCCCGGCAGATTGACTCCCTCCTGACGAGGCTGGAAGAGACGGGGCGCCGCCTGGCCGATCAGGTCGAAACGCGCTTCGCCCGCCTGGAGTCCGTCATTCACGACGCCGACGAGCGGCTCGCCCGGCTGGCTGCGCTTTGCGAGCCGAACGCGTCAGGCAGCTCGGAACGTCACGCGGCTGCCCCCAAGCCCGGCTCAACCCCAGTCGGGCGATGTGACGAAGGCTCGGGGCGCTCGCGCTTCCTGCTCGAATCGCGCCGCCGGGAGGGAACCCCCCCGCCACGCGGTGGCACGGCCACGCCCCCCCCGGTCATCGATCCGGCAGCGACGGACTTCGACACGGACGGCCCTACTCTGATCACCAGCGGGCTTGACAGCGCCGTCCTTCATGAACGGGTCTATGAAATGGCTGACGCCGGCACCGCACCGATTGCCATTGCCGAGGCGCTGGGGCTGATGCTGGGGGAAGTCGAGTTGATCCTCAACCTGCGTTCGTCCCCATCGATGCGGACGATCTGACGGGCCGCGGGTCGTTGGCTCTCGCGGCGCGCGAAGTACCAAGCGAGGCTCCCCGGGGCCAAGCGCAGTTGGCCATCGCACACGCCGGCGACGATTCCGCCGGCTCGAAACGCCCAACCTGCTGAACCTGGGATCAGGGCTGCTTGTCCGGCTCGGCCGGTTGATCCTCGGTCGCCGGCTGGTCCTCGGTCGGCGCTTCGGGTTCCGGGGACGGCTTCTGACCGCGCAGCAACCCCGCGAGGCTCTCGAAATAGCGCTGCGCGACGCTGCGGTAGCGCGCCGGGACTTCTTCGCGCTCCATCGCGTCGCTGGCCTCCCGAACCGCCGCGTCGATCGCCGCCTGAGCGGCAGCGGCGGCCTCGCCCTTGACCTGCGGACCATCGACGAGCATCTGCCCGATGATCTCTCCGCCGACGTTCTGGCCCTTGACCTGCGTCGGGTCGTATTGATGTGCGACGGGTTGTTTGCCCACCCGCGCGCCACGCCCGAATCCGCGGTTCGGTCCCTGCTCACCGATCTTGTCGCTATCCGCATCGGCACCCTGGCACAGTCCGCCCTTGCAGTTCGACTCGGCCAGTTTTCGAAGGTCGCTGAGCTGGGCCTGGAGTTCGCCAGCCATCTGGTCGGCCATCTCCAACTCGGAAAGCGCCCCCATCGCGCCGTCCATTCCTGCGGCTATAGCCGCGGCGGCGGAGTCTCCGTCGCTCGCGTTCTGGGCCTTCTGACACGCTGCCGCGGACTTGGCCAGGGCCTGCGACAGCTTCTGGCACTGTTGCATCAGCTCTTTTTGCGCGGCCAGCTTTTCGAGCAACTGCTGCATCTGATCGGGTGACAGCTTCTTGTCGCCCAGGGCCTGCTGGAGGGCCTTTTCCATCTGCTTGAGGTCCATTTTGGCAAGGGCTTCGGCCAGCTTCTTGGCCTGTTCCGCAGAAAGCCCAACCTTGTTCTCGAGTTCTTTCTGCATGCGCTGGGCGTCGGCCAGCTTGTCGACCTGCCGAGCGAGCGCTTCCAGTTTCTGCTGCACTTCCGCCAACTGCTGTTTGGCGGCTGGGTCGCCCTTGCGGGCCGCCTCTTCGAGCTTCTGCTTGAGCGCGACCCTGTCCAGGTTCGCCAGCGGCAAGTTCACG
>CAYOHG010000688.1:0-1756 GCA_964403685.1 uncultured Planctomycetales bacterium | reverse complement strand
GCGTGGGCCTTTGACGCGCGTCGAACACGCCCGCTACGGTCTACGGATTCGATGTGGTGCGCTCGCGTCAGCTCATCCGCCGCGGGCCGTGCGTCGCGGGGCAAGCCGCGAACAGCCGCCAGTTCGAACCGCAGGGAGCCTCCAACGTGGCGCTAGCGGCCGGCCCGATCTCGTTTCAGCGGTTTCTGGTCTCCGGCAAGCTGCCGACCACCGTGACTGATCGACTCGTCGCGGCCTTGCAGGAGCGGAGCTTTGGCCGCATTCCTCCGACCGCCGATCGGCAGGTCGGCTGGATCGGTCCGCGGCACCTGTTCGAAAACGAGTTTGATGCGGCGGCGATCACGGCCGGTCGGTTCGCCCATCTGGCCGTGCGGGTCGATCAACTGGCGGCCCCCGGTGCGGTGCTGCGCAGCTACATTCGCCAGGAGGAGGATGTCACCCGCGCGGCGAGCGGCCGCGATTTCCTCAGCCGCGGCGAGCGCAAAAAAGCCCGCGAGGCGGCGCTGCTGCGGGCTGAGCAAGAGTCGCGGGCCGGGCAGTTTCGGAGAATGGGGTCCATCGGCGTGCTGTTCGATCTGGAGCGGCGGACGATTTACATCGCGAACACCAGCACCAAGTCCGGCGAAATCGTCGCCCAACTGGTTGCCGACACGCTCGGCGTAACACCCGAGGCGGCCGACCCCGGCCGCATCGCCTATGAGCTTCTGCACGCTAGCGGACTGGCCCGCGGCCTGGAGAATCTCACCGCGATGCCGCTGGTGCGGGCACCGGCGGGCAGTCCGGAGCCGGAGACGTGGGCGGGGCGCGACCAGCCATTCCTCGGCAGCGAGTGGCTGACGTGGCTGTGGTTCCGCAGCGACGCCGACGAGGGCAACCTGCAACTGCGCGGCGGAACCAGCGTGACGGTGGCTTTGGACCGCGTGCTTCAGATGAAATGCGACTTCGGTCTGACCGGTACGGCCACGCTCGTCGCGGATGGCCCGACGCAACTGGCTGAAGCGCGCGCCGCACTGCGGACCGGAAAGCGGCCGGTGCGCGCCGGGCTCGTGCTGGGGAGTTCCACCGGCGAAGCGCGGCTGACACTCTCGGCTCGGCAAATGGCGGTCAGCGGACTGGTTGTGCCCGATTCAGAGGAACGCGACCCGCTGGCAGCCCGCGTCGAGCGGTTCGAGCACCTGGCCGATACTGTGGTCGTGCTCGACGCACTGTTCGAGCAATTCCTCACACTGCGCACGTCGCGCGACTGGCGCAACGAGCACCGACGGATGTGCGCCTGGGCGGCTGAAAGCCCGGCCGAACCGCTGCTGGCCGCGGCAAGCGGGTAGCGCGATGGCCGCGACTGCGGCACGCCGAGCGCTGGTCGCGTCAGGGTGTGGAATCGTCGATCCCGCCTAGCATCTCGTTGACGATGGCCTCCGGGTCTGACTCAAGGCTGCGCTCGCGAATCGTCGCCGGCCGGGCCGCCAGACACAGCCGCACCAGCCGGCCCAGCCGCGCGTGAATCTCGGACTTGCTTGCGTTGCGCAGCAACAGGGCTTCCAGCTCGGCGGCGGATTCACTCATCGGCTCGAACCCGAAGCCCTGGGCCTCACCTTTCACCTTCCGAACCTCAATCCCGAGGCGCTCCAGATCGTCGTCGGAAAAGGCCGCTTCCAGCCGGCGGACGCGCTCAGCGACGTCCGCCACGAATTCATCGATCAGGGCATCCAGTTCCGGGTCGTGCAGCAGCGAACTGACCAGCGGCTCGGGTTTGTTG
>CAYOHG010000687.1:0-1773 GCA_964403685.1 uncultured Planctomycetales bacterium | reverse complement strand
CGCCATAACTATCTTTGTTCAGCCCGACATCGGCGAGCAGGACCCGCGTCTGAGTGTTCCCGTCGCGAAGCACCTCGCGCATCGAACCCCACTGTTGATATGAAGACCGCGATGCGCAGGATGCCAAGGCGAGCGGAAGGCAGCAGAGCGTCAGACTCAGGCCCGTTGGGATCGCGATCCGCGGCAAACGGCTAATCATCTATTCCTCCTTGTCTTCCTTGCGGGACTTCAACCCAGAGCCCCCCGCGCAGATCGCCCTGCGCAAACCCGGTCGCCTGATCGGCCTCGTAGCGGGGGGACAGCGCGGCGCGGGTCTCGGGCGCGATGTCGTCGTTAGACCCGTGGCACAGCAGACACGACGCCGCGAGGCGTATGGGTGTCAGCGAACCAAGTCGTCCAGACCGATCGGCGAAATAGATGGGTTCCACGGGGCGGTCATCGAGTGCCAGGTCGGCCCAAGCCGGGGGCGTGTTCTTGGGGTTGCGGAGTTTGAAAGAAGTGCGGCCCAGCTTCACGCCGTGTTGCTCTGAGACTTCGGCGGCGATCGCGGGGGCTCGTTCAGCGCAAACTCCAATGGCAGCGGCCGGACCGCCGTCACTCAGGGCCGAAGAGAGCTCTGCGAAAAGCGAGCGAAACAGCGCTTCCTGGGCCCGGGTGGCTGCGTCTCGCTGCGCTCGTTGACGTGCATCGATTGAGTTCGCGTCAACCGTGTCCCATCCGCTCCCGTGACGACGGAAGGCCCTGAGGTGCCTTTCAAGCGACGCCCGACGAAGCTGCTCGAACACCTGACGGACCACCGGGTCTTCGCACGCGGCGATCAGCTCGTCGTAGATCCGGCCGTTTCGGACCGCGGCGACCACCGACGCGTCGCAAAGCTCGGCGAAGGTCTTCTCAACCTCAAATTTGTGTTCCGCCCAACGATCGCGCGGCACTTCCAGCCCCAACCGCCTGTACTGCTCGATGAGGGCCGCCTCATGCCGACGCTCGGCGCTGATGATGTTCGAGAATGGCCGACGTTTGCCGTGCTTCGCGATCACGGCGGTGTAGAAGGCGATCGCGCGCCGTTCGTCATCGATGGCCCGGTCGAGCACCTCCTTGATGCCGCCGTTCGCTTCCTTCGACGGCTGGGAAGCGACCAGAGCAACCGTAAGAAGGGCACACACGGCGCCCGCGACGGATAGGGCGATACGGTTCATCACGGAATCTCCACGGTCGTGAGCCACGCCTTGAGGTGGCTTACGATCCAGTTCATAACTGATGCTTCTCCAGGGGACGGGGAGGCCAGCCGCGGGCGCGAGCCGTGACACCGATTCTTTGGCGGCGATGCAGCCCGTTAGCATGACAAGGAACGCGACCCGGTGTTAATAAATCGAAGCGCCGCATGGGGCGAATCCTCATTGTACCCCGCCGACTATCTCGATCGGGTTCCTACGGATGCGGTGCAGGACGATCTAGTGAATCGGCAAAAATCTTCTCCGCGACTCGCCGGATTCCGTGCAACATCCCAGGAAAAACGATTCCGTGCAGAGGTAGTACGGCATACCAGTACGCGATCCCCAGCAGCCCCTTCGGCTTAAACCGGGCCGTCTGGACCAGCCGGGATCGGGGCGCTGCCGATTCGAGCGGCTCAATGCGAAAAGAAAGCTGTGCAACGCCGGGAAGCTTCATTTCAGCGCGCAGTTCCAGTCGGCGATCCGGATCGATGCCGGTTACGCGCCAGAAGTCCAGTGCTTCCCCGTACGCGACGACTTGGGCGCGGCGCCGACCTCGACG
>CAYOHG010000686.1:0-1776 GCA_964403685.1 uncultured Planctomycetales bacterium | reverse complement strand
TTTCCAGGAGGCTGAAGCATGAGTGCGTTGTTCAAGTCTGTAGCGTTTCTAGCGATTTCTGCTCTTATTGCCCCCGCCCAAACGGCCGGCGGCGGGGAACTGACGCTTCAGGACGCGGTGAAGTACGCTCTCGAACATAGCCCCGAACTGAAATCGGACACCGTCGAGGTGACCCGCCGTCAGGCGCTGGTCACCGTGGCCCGCTCGCCCCGCCTGCCTCAAGTGGACTTGGCCGCCGACGCGGCCCGGTCGCGCTTTGAGCGTGGTTATCCAGCCGGCACTCCTCCGGCGTTGCTGCGGTTCGATGACACGCTCTACACCGACGCCGCCGAACTGAAATTCCTCGCCTGGGACTTCCATAAGACTGAGATGGAGATCGCCGCCGCCCGCGAACGGGTTCTGGCGGCAAGCTCGGCGGGGGAGCGGAGACGGCAGGAGGTCATTTTCGAGACGGCGCGCCTGTTCTTGCAGTCGATGACCTACACGGACCTGATCCGGTCGACGGAGGCGCGGATCGAGAGCCTGAAAGCGCTGCTCGGCCGCACCAACCAACTGGTCGCCGCTGGGCGCGCCGTTCCGGTGGACGCGCTGAAGATCCGGACCCGGCTCGCCCAGATGGAAAGCGACCTGGCCACTCTCAAATCGGCCCACCGCTCTTCGCTGAGCGCCTTGGCCGCGGTCATGGGCTACGAAGGCAATCTTCCCGCCTTGGGTTACAGCCCGGCAAGCCATTCGCCGTCCGGGCCGCCCGCCACTGAAGCGGCGCTGCTGTCCGGTGCCGCCTCCTCTCGTCCGGAGATTCGCTCGATTGATCACGAAATTCAGGCTGGCGAGTTTGGGCTGTCGGCAGTACGCAAGTCCGCCTGGCCGCGCGTCGATCTCCGGGCGTCGGCGATTCAATACGGGTCCAATACCCCCGTGGGCTTCCCCCAACTCATCGGAAAGCTGCTGCCCTCGCTCGCCATTCAGGCGCCTTCGGCTGGCAACGCGACAACCGATTGGGTCCTCGGCGCTCATGTGTCGTTCCCCCTCTTTGACGGAAACCGCAGAAGGGGCCAGGAGCAGGAGGCGGCGGCGAAATTGGAGCAGCTCCGCCTCGCCCGGCGCCAACTGGAGTTGCGGATCAGCCGGGAAATTCGCACGGCCCTGGCCGACCTCGAAAGCGCGGAGAGCCGGGTCAAAGCGCTGCGCGACTCGGTCGCCGAAAGCGAGCGCGTGCTGCGCGATGAGCGCCTCAGGTTTGATGCCGGCCGCAGCGTCATCAACTTTGTTCTGGATGCGGAGTCTGCCTTGTTGACCAGCCAGTCGCTGCTGTCTCAGGCGCAGCGGTCCGTCAGCATTGCCGAACTGACACTCGAGTTGACTCTCGGCCAACTCCAAGCCGGGCGGTTCGCCGCCGGCACACCAGGAGAACCGGTTCATGTGGATCGTTAAACTTGCACTCCGGCGTCCGTACACGTTCATCGCGGCCGCCATTTTGATCGCAATCCTCGGCGGTGTCGCAATCGCCCGCATGCCGACCGATGTTCTGCCAGACATCAACATCCCGGTCGTGAGCGCGATCTGGCAGTACCGGGGCTTGTCCGCCGACGAGATGGAAAAGCGTATCACCACGCAATCCGAGCGGGCATTCACCACCACCGTCAACGATATCGAACACATTGAATCGCAGACACTCGCCGGCATGGGTGTGATCAAGGTCTTCTTCCATCCCGGCACGCCGGTGGATGCCGCGGTCGCCCAGATGACCGCGATCTCGCAGACCGTCACGCGGCA
>CAYOHG010000685.1:0-1782 GCA_964403685.1 uncultured Planctomycetales bacterium | reverse complement strand
GTCGAACCCGTCGGCGCGCAGACACGCCGCCGCACGCAGCACGAGGTTGGACTCATCCGTGGGAACGAGCGGATCGTCGCAGGTCAGGGCTGACGTCGAGGCCGGTGCCGTGCGGACAATCAGACGATCGCATAAGCCGACCTGCGCGACCAGCGAGTCCAGCTCGTGGAAGCCGTCGGGCCGCTGGCCCAGTACGTGCAACGTCAGGTTGATTTTGGCGGGACACTCGACCCGCTGCGCGTCCATTGGCCGCAGCATCGGGCGGCGTTTCGAGGGGGTCAATACGGTCCATTGAGACCCGCCGCGCAAATTCCGCGGCCGCCGACCGGTGAGCTGTGCCCCCGAACCGTGCCGATGGTTAATCCCCTCGACACGATCAGCCGATTCAAGCCGATGTACCCGCGCCGCGGCGTCTGCGAAGGACCCGGGCGCGGCATTCCCCAGTTCGGAGATTTTCGGATGAACCACCCGGCTTCACTGCGTGCGTTTCTCGGAACCCTGGCCGCCGGCCTGCTCGTCGCGGCGGTCGGCTGCCAGTCGCTGACAACCCCCGACACGATCACCGGCGGCTCCACCGGCAACACCGATACCAGCGGCGACGACAGCACGGGTGGCGACGACACCACCGGCGACACGGACAGCACGGACGGCGATGACTCAACTACCGATGAGGGTGACTCGTTCCTGCCCACGTCGATCTCGCTGGACGTCGACGAGCTGCCCGAGACTGATTCCTCGCGCCCCGTACCCCAGGAATCGCATCAGGCTGCACACCTTGGCCGCAACATTGTGCACTGGTTTCAGAATGCCGCCGACCGCATCTTCTTCGTCGGCCGCACCATCACCAGTGACATGAGCGACCCCAACCAGACGCAGGTCGAAGGCGAATTCGATTTTGACGGGCAGCTTGTGCCTTACGCCTGCGACTTCGCGCCCTTTGACGTGGACGGTGACGGCACCGCCGACGGCAGCGGCAACTCCTATACGGAACCCGTCGCGTTCCGTATCTGGACCGACAACGGCGGCGGGTACGAACAGTTCATGTGCGGGTTGATCACGACCTTGCCGACCCCGGAAAATGTCGGCGCGGGTGTCGTCTACGCGCATCCGTCGGCCGCCGATCCGACCGCAACGGAGGACATGCAGGTCTTCATCGAGTGGGATCGCACGAACGCCGACCACAAGTGGAACCAATCCTACGTTTCGGGCACGCTCAGCGGCGAAGATGGCGTCATTCTGAACATGGGCCACGCCCGCGTGGATCAGCGCAGCACCGACCTGGGCACCGAGAAGACGGTGCGCACCGCGGCCGACTTCGACACGCACCCCAACAACTGGACCAGCGACCAGGTCGCCGTGCATTGGTTGCGTGGCGGCACCGCCATTCTGGTCAGCGCCATCAGCACCGGCGGCCCCGACAACTTCGATCTCACCAATAGCTGCGTGAGCCTGACGACTTTTGCCGAGCTGACCGGCGGCGAATGCGATGATTTCGACACGCAGGACATGACCTATCTGGACGTGCCGATCGGCGGCGAGAACGACTTCCCGGTCGAGTTCAGCAGCTCGCCGAGTTTCTGATTTCCTGACCGCCGCTCCCGCACACAGCGACGGACCAAAACACGTGCACCCGCCATCGCGACCGCCGTCCTGGCCGCGTGGGGGGTGCGCTGTTTTTGGGGGCCGGGACGGGTGGCACAGCCCGGGATAGCGGCCGATAGCTCTCCGTCGCGTGCAAACTTTGCCAAATCCAGACGCATTTCTATAGCCGTTCGTACACTC
>CAYOHG010000684.1:0-1787 GCA_964403685.1 uncultured Planctomycetales bacterium | reverse complement strand
ACATCGTGCAGGATCGCCTTCAAGATATCCGAAATATATGCAACCCTTCGCTAGGAGGCCCACCGCGTAACACGCCCAGCCCACCCGGCGCGCTCACGAAACCGGGCCGTGGACTCGATGCGTTCCTGCGGCGACGGATCGCTTGAGGCAGCGCCGAATCGCCGCGTTAAGCCGGTATAATAGCGAGTTGTGAAGTCGCGGAAGAGGCCCGGCTGAGGCGGCACGTTCGCTATGGAAACGTGGAAGGAATACGAACACAACATCATTTCCCATAGTGCCGCTCATCACCTGATGGCGATCGCCGACCTGACGGCCCGCTTCGGTTATGCGCGCGTCAGCGACGTGGCCCGTGAACTTGGCATAACTCGCGGCAGCGTCTCGATTTCCCTCCGTCCCCTCAAAGATGTCGGCCTGATCCTACAGGACGAAAACAAGCACCTGCGGCTGTCCAGCGAAGGACAAGCACTGGTTTCCTCGATCAAGACCAAGCGTGTGCTGATCCAGCGGCTGTTTACCGACGTGCTCGGCGTCGCCCCCGAGCAGGGCGAGATCGACGCCTGCAAGCTCGAACATCTCATCAGCAACGAAACGGCTCAGCGGATCGTCGCGTTCCTGCGCTTCTTCGATTCCGGGCAAGGGCCGGCGGCGTGTTTCACACAACTGGGCCGCGATGCCGAGATCGGCTGTCAGCAGCAGCCGGAAACCTGCCCGAGCTGCCAGTCGGAATGTCTGGCATCCAACGTCGGTAGTCCGCCGTCAACGGAGAAGCCCCGGTGAGCCGCATGACCAACGCCGAGATCGCCAGCGAGCTGAACCGCGTCTTCGCCGAGGAGGTGGAGGCGGCAACGCGCTACCTGCATCTGGTCAACGCCGTGCGCGGACTCGACCGCATCCTCGTCGAAAAGGTCTTGAAGGACGCGTTTCACGAGACCATTCAGCACGCCGAGATCATCGCCCGCAAGATCCGGGCGCTCGGCCATGTTCCCAGGCTGGACATCAAGGTGGTGTGCCCGGCCGAGCCGATCTCCGGCAAGGAAGCTCTGGAGCAGGCCCTGACCTTCGAGGAAGCCTCGTTGGAGTGCTACCAGGACCTGCTTCGTCGCGTGGAAGGCGACGTGTCGCTCGAGGAATTCGTGCGCTCGCAGATCGCCATTGAATCGGAACACGTCGCGCAGTTGCGTGAGCTGCTCAGCGACTGAGTTTCGGGCCGCCGCCGCCGGGCGCGCAGGCTCGCCGGGTCGGACGCGCTCGCTGCGCCGCGGAGCGCTTGCCGCGCGCCGGCCACCGGCCTATCAATCCTGCGTCATGAGCCGACCGGAATACGACGTGCTCGTCATCGGGGCCGGACACGCCGGCGCCGAGGCCGCCTGGGCCGCCGCCAACCTCGGCGCCCGGACCGCTTTGCTCAGCTTTCGGCTCGACGCCGTCGGCCGCATGTCCTGCAACCCGGCCATCGGCGGCATCGGCAAGGGCCAGATGGTCCGCGAAATCGACGCGCTTGGCGGGCTGATGGGACTGGTCGCCGACGAAACCGGCATCCAGTTCAAGATGCTCAACCGCAGCAAAGGACCGGCGGTGTGGTCGCCGCGCTGCCAGTCCGATCGCGAGGCCTACGCCGTCGCCCTCCGCCGGCGGCTGGAACTTTGTCCAAACCTCGTCCTGATCGAGGCCGGTGTGGACGCTCTGGATACTCAGCCGCAGGGTCACGCGGACGGCGCAGCCCATGTCGTCTGCGGCGTCCGCCTCAGCGACGGCCGGCGGCTGGCAGCTAGCGCCGTGGTCGTGAC
>CAYOHG010000683.1:0-1791 GCA_964403685.1 uncultured Planctomycetales bacterium | reverse complement strand
GCTGGACGGAGTCGGGCAGCCCGGTTGATGGAGGACCGAGGAGCGGGTCGTAGGTAGCGGGGTCGAGCATGCGGCTGAGCTGCTCGGCGATGGTGGCGATGGTGTCGCAATAGTCCTGCATCCCCAGCGGGTCGATGGCCTGGACCGGGCGGTTGCCGACGAAGCCGTAGAGGTTCAGCCCGCCGGCTTCGGCGATCGGGTCGCGGGTGGTCCAGCGGCCGAAAGCAGGCAGGTAATCGCGGCGGCCGAAGTGGTAGAAGCCGGGCGTCGGGCGCCACGGGTCTGGGCCCAGCGAATTTGGAGAAATCGGGATTGTGCTGAATCAAAACTCGCCCTGCTTGATAGTCTGGCATACTCATGGTTTACCTACTAAGGTGGAAAGTCCTTCGCACGCTCCATCCCGTAGTCTATACGCCAGGTATCAAGCTGCATTCGGCTAACGCCGGTGGGAAACATGTGCAGGTGGGTCCAGCTTGGTCAACGTCCACTGCGGCGCGTTTTGCCAGTAGTTGCCGCTGAAGCACGCCCGACCTTTTTGGGCACTCACTGTCTAACGAAGCATGCCAACTGTTGGAAAGTCAGGGCGTGCTCACCGGCGCGCTTCGGTACAAGGTCGGACAAATCCACAAAGGACTTTCGTCCGAGACGTGCGGCAGCATTCTCTCGGTCCTCCGGCGTAACGGAGTCCGGGTCCGCACCGAGCGTCACAAGCATACTGCCGTCGGCGGCCAACCGGCTTCCCGGCACGGCGCCAAAGCGTCCTCGGCCGAAGAACTCAACGTAGGCCGGGCAAAAGTACGTCAGCCAGAATACGCCCAGCAACTCGGCCTCTACGTTCAGTGCGCCAAACGTCTGCTTTCTAACGGCGAGCGATGCAAAGATCTTTTGCCAGTCGGCGCACGCGTAGAAGGGCCTCAAAATCTCGCTGCCCAGCGCGAATAGTCCTCGGAGTGATTCCCAACGGCCGGCAGCGCAAGAATAATCCACTGGGACATACCAGTTGAGCATGTTGTGCCATTTTTCGATTTTGCGGTAGTGTTGAATGGAGAGCTCTACGCCGACGTCTCTGAACTCTCCGAATAGCCAGCGAGCGTTCTCGTTCCGTTCAAATGCACAGACTAGCCGACCGGCGTCGTCGAGGGTGGTCACCCTGCGACGGATCGGATCATTGACATCCAGGTGCGTTAACGGCGCCCCAAGCAGTTCCTGCACGCGCAGGAAGTACTGTGCCCAAGTCGATGGATCGTGCCACAGGTGAATCGAGTCGTACATCAGTTGCACGTGCAGCATGTGGCGGACTCCTATGGGACGATTAGGTCAATCCGGTTCAGTGGGCTCTTCGGGGAATCGAATGCTCGCTGCAGCGGACCGGACACAGCCGCATTGGGCGGCAGAGCCACGTTCACCGTTCCTTCGGGGCCGACAAGCTCAACGTAGTCGCGAAGTTGGCGCGTGTACGATTGATAGCGAACGTTCTTGGCCTCCACGATGATAACGGGTCTTTGAGTCCGGGTATTGTACGCTTGCACGTGATCCGGGATTCGGTGGCGGTCGCTTACCAAGAAGGAGCGGGTGTTTTTCGGTCCGTACAGCTCGATGATAACCGCCTCACCCGCCTGTCCCTGCAGGACCGGACCTCGTCCACCCGTGCATGTTCGTGGGGGAGCCGGAAGCTCGTCAAGCGGAATCTGAATCGGCCGCCCGCGGGCGGCTCGCAAGGAGGGCGCGCCGCCCGCCAGCCCGGCGCCGACGCGGGTTCCCAGCTCGCCCCAGGCGGCGGCGGTTGAAGAA
>CAYOHG010000682.1:0-1804 GCA_964403685.1 uncultured Planctomycetales bacterium | reverse complement strand
TTCGCTGGCCGAGCTGCTGCGCCTGGCGGAGTCCGCCTGCCGGGCCGGCGGCGCCATCGCACGCGCGCGTTTCGGTCGCAGTATTGCGGTCCGCTACAAGCAGGACAACAGCGAGGTCACCGACGCCGACGTGGACGCCGAACGCGCCGTCATCGACCACATTCGCGCGCAGCGCCCGCGTGACCGCTTCATCGGCGAAGAGGCCGCCGACCGAGATACTCTGGCGCCGCTCGACAACGACGCCGAGGGCGGCCGGCTTCACTGGATCATCGATCCGATCGACGGGACGCGCAACTTCATTCGCGGTGCACCTCTGTTCGCCTGTACCGTCGCCGTGATCCGCAACGGCACCCCGATCTGCGGTGCGATCTACGAACCAATGGCCGACCGCATGACCAGCGCGGTCAGCGGCGGGGGGGCGCGCGTGAACGGGGAGCCGGTCGCGATCGTACCGCACAACGGCCGACGATTGCCGGGCCGCAAGTTGGTCGTCGCGGTTCCCAGTGCGCGTTTTCCCGCCGGCCAGGAGCTGGTCAAGCGCGTGATCGATCTGCACGTCGTCCGCAGCTTCGGCTGCGCCACGCTGCACCTGGCGGGAGTGGCCTGCGGCTGGTTCGATGCGGCAATCCTGAACAACAGCAAGCTGTGGGACATCGCGGCCGGCTGGCTGATTGTTCAGGAGGCCGACGCGATCATCACCGGACTGGACGGCGGGGCGCTATTCCCGCGCGACCTGGACGCCTATCACGGCGAGGAAATGCCCTGCCTGGCAGCTCCACAGGCGATTCACGCGGAGTTGCGCGGGTTGACGGCTGGTTGAGGCGCCGCCCTGGCACCGGCGGCAAGTCTGGCGATGAGATTGGAGGCGATGGGATTCGAACCCACGACCTTCGCATTGCGAACGCGACGCTCTCCCAATTGAGCTACGCCCCCAAAAGTTGCATGGCATTATAGAAGAACCGTTCGCCCTGACAACGCGCCCCGGAATGCGATCGACGCGGTCTGCCGACGGCGCTTTTTCGGATAGGCCGCTAACGTGCTTACAAAGTGAAGCAGGCCGCCTGGCGCGCACTCGCGCGGCGCGTAAGCAGGGCGAGTTTTTTTCAGTCGAACGCACAGCCGGGGGCGGCTGTGCTCCATTCAGACCAGACACAGCCGGGGGCGGCTGTGCTCCACGTTGCTACGTTGGCTGGTTGATTCGCGCCGCGAGGGACGCCAACTCCGCCGGCGTGCGTGACTGTGGATTCCAGCGGTATCCCAAGCCGTCGCCGGCGCGGCGCGGGATGATGTGAAAATGTACATGCGGCACGACCTGTCCGGCGGCGGAACCGTTGTTCTGAAGGACGTTGTAATCCGCCGCGCCGACCGCGCGCAGAATTCGCGGTGCGAGCGTGTGAATAGCGCGGGCCAGATCGGCCAGCTCGGCCGGCGAAAGCTGCTCGAGCCGCTCGACCTGTCGACGGGGAACGACCAGGGCGTGCCCGTCCGACAGCGGGTTGATGTCCAAAAACGCGAAGACCGTCGCGTCTTCGTAGAGCTTCTTACAGGGGATTTCGCCCCGGATGTTGCGCGTTAAGACGGAATCGCTCGTCGCCATGAACGATCAGGTCGCGTCCCCGGCGGGGGCGTCCTTGGCCGCGGACGCGCGCTTGGCGGAGCGGCCGCGGCGCGGAATCGGCTTGCCGGCGTAGGCAGCGTAGCGCACGCGCGCCTTGCGCTTGCGCTCCGTCTTGTCGCCGCCCTTGGTGCGCGGCTTGTCGTCGCTGCTGACCCAGCGGAGGATCGCGAGCACGCCCTCGCGCGA
>CAYOHG010000681.1:0-1804 GCA_964403685.1 uncultured Planctomycetales bacterium | reverse complement strand
CTGGTTGTTCCAGCTCGCCGCACCGGGCCGCATCGAGTCTGCCAACGGCCCGTATCGGGGCGAGAAGGGAACAGTGCTCGCCGGGCTGGGCGGCTACCAGATGTTCGACTCGCTTGCCGTGGACAGCGAGGGCCACGTTTGCGTCGCGACACTCATCACCGGCGCGGTGAGCGACATCTGGCCCGACGGCAGCCGCGTGGATCAGTACCTGCTGCCCGACATGATGGTCACCAACGTCTGCTTCGGCGGGCCGGAGCTGCGCACCGCCTACGCCACGCTCTCCATGGGCGGTACGCTGGTGTCGTTCGAGTGGCCGCGCCCCGGACTGCCGCTCCGGTACTTGAATCGATGATGCAATTCGGCGTCTGGATCCCCACCTGCCGGCACCTGGCCACGCCGGACATCATCCGTCGCACCGCGGTGCGCGCAGAGCAGCTCGGCTACGACTCGGTCTGGGTCAGCGATCACGTGGTGGTGCCGAACGTGCACGTGGATCGCCTCGGCGCTGCCATCTACGATCCGCTGATCACGCTCGCGGTCGCGGCGGGGGCGACGAGCCGGGTGCGCCTGGGTACCACCGTGCTGATCGTTCCCTACCGCAATCCGCTCGTCGCGGGCAAGATGGTCTCCACGCTCGACGCGCTGAGCGGCGGCCGCGTCGTGCTCGGCATCGGCGCGGGCTGGATGGCCGAAGAGAGCGCCATGCTCGGCGTGCCCTTCGAAGAGCGCGGCCCCATGACCGACGAGTACCTGGCCGCGATGCGGGAGTTGTGGACGAGTTCCGCGCCGTCGTTCGCCGGCAAGTACACGCAGTTCAGCGAGCTGCACTTCGAGCCCAAGCCGGTGCAGAAGCCGCACCCGCCGATCTGGGTGGGCGGACACGCCCGCGCGTCGCTACGCCGCGCCGCCGAGATCGGCGCGGCCTGGCATCCGATCAACCGCTCCGTGGAGGAATTGCACGCCGGCCGCGCAGAGATCGCACGGCTGTGCGAGGCGCGCGGCCGCGCGGTGCCCCCTGCGGTGACCCTGCGCAACGACGCCCGTGTGTTGCGGCCGAGCCAACCCGTCCCGCCTCCTGTCCACGGCGGGAGCGTGCTGGCGGGCGAACCCGCTGCGTTGACCGACCGGATCGCAGAGCTGAGCGCCGCTGGCGTCGAGCATCTCGTGCTCGAGTTCCTCGCTCCCGATGGCGCCGATTTCGACGAGCAGATGACGCTGTTCGCCGAACGCGTACGGCCCAAATTTGCCTAGCCGCTCCTCTGGGTAGCGGCGGCTCTTGGCGCTGCCCCGTGGAGAGCGTTCGGACTGCGTTGCAGGCGCGCGATCAGGTCTTCGCGCGCTGATACTCGGGCAGTTCGGCGGCCTTCATGTCGAAGTCCTGATTTTTCGGTGCGCTGGATGCCTTGATCTCGACCTCTGCGCGCCGGAAGGCCTCGGCCAGCTTGAAGCTGATCTTGGCGAGGTTCTCCGGGTTGGCCTTGATCTGCGCCGCACTTTCGGTAACCACGACGTTGCGGCAGACGAGCTCGACGAAGATCCTCGAGGCCAGGTCGCGCATCGGATCTTCCGCTTGGGTTGGAATGGGAGCGGCCATCGTGTTCTGTCTTCCTGGTCGAGGTCTTTCGCGGGGGTGGTTGGGCGCTGCAACCTGCGTCCGGCGCTGCCGGGATCGGGGAACGGTGCGAGCGCCATGGGGAAAGGGACGCTGCGGTTTGTGTCGAGTGTCCGCTGACAGGTCTTTATACGCGGATCCGGCGTGCGGGTCAAAGGTCCGCCGGCTGGCAGCGCGCCGTAATCGCTGAAC
>CAYOHG010000680.1:0-1806 GCA_964403685.1 uncultured Planctomycetales bacterium | reverse complement strand
GTCGTCCGCCCGGCGCCGGGTCAGCCGCCGATCGCGCAGCCGACGCCCGCGGTTGCGCAACCCGGCGCACAGCCGGCCGTTCAAACGCCCGCTGGTCAGCCGCCGATCGAACAGCCTGCGCAGCCACAGCCCGGCGTGCAGCAGCCGATCGCTCGGCCGCAACCCGCGCAGCAGCCCGCACGGCCGATCGCGGGACAGCCTGCGGCCCAGCTGCCCGGCGCCGCGCAACCCGCCGCCCAGCCGCAACCCGCGCAGCCCGGTGCCGCAGCGCCGCTGCCCGCCGCGCCGACGCGCGTGCCCGAATCGCCCGATGGCCGCACCGAGTGGTTCAGCTTCAAGGGCATAGCCTGGGAAGACGTGATCGAGCAGTTCGCCAAGCGCATGGGCAAGCCGCTCTCGACCACCTCCGCCGTTGTCGGCGGCGAGCTGACGTACGAGAACCCCGCCCGTATGACCAAGCTCGAAGCCATCGACCAGCTCAACTTCCTGCTGGCCGAGCAGGGTCACTTCATGGCGGAGACGGATGAGTTTGTCTACGTCGCGCCGCTTTCAGAATTGGGCAAGCTGTTGCCGGTCGATCGGCTCTATCAATCGCGCGAGGATTTTGAGGAAGCTGGCCTGCGCGAGCTCGAGTTTGCCTCAGTTTCAATTGAGATCAATGAGCGTCCGGCAAGCGACATCGTGCAGATGCTCAGCTCGAACATGCCGGACTCGGCCCTGCCGGTTTCGCTGGATGGTCCGAATCGGGTCAAGGTGGTCGGGCTGGTGCGCGACATCAACCGCTTCCTTAAGTTGCTCGATGTGATCCCGCTGGACGATTACGACCCGCGGCAGACGCGGCTGTTCACCTGCAAGACCAGCGTGCGCGAGATCGAGCAGCAGGTGCGCGTGCTGCTGGGGCTGGGGCAGCGCGGCGCCGGCCCGCAGCAGGTCTGGGATCCGAACCAGCGGCGATTTGTCCCGGCCGGTCCCGAGCAGCAGGGTGCGCAGCGCGACGTACGCATGACCGTCGACGACCGGACCAACACACTGATCGTCCGCGCGACGCAGGCCGATCTCGACATCGTCGCCCGCTTCCTCGACGAGATCGACAAGCTCCCGGACATCGGCGAGTTCAACACGACCGTGATCGAGGTCCAGTACGGCAGCGCCGTGGAGATCGCGAACCTGCTGAACCAGATTTTTCAGCAGGAGCAGGGGCAGAATCGTTTCCGCCAGCCGACCCGGCCGCAGCCCGTTCCTGGCCAGCCACCGCAGCCCGGTCAGCCGCCGCAGCCGATGGTGCAGCCGGCGGCGGTGGGGACCGCTGCGCCGAGCGATATTTTCATAGAGGATATTTTCGAGCGGGCGAACAAGACTATCCGGCTGGTCGCGGACTCGCGCACCAACGCGTTGATCGTCTACGCCAACGCCAAGGGCCTCGAGCGCGTCCGCGAGATGCTCGAGATCATCGACAAGCCGGTTCCGACCAACTTCCGCTCGTTCAAGCTTGAGCAAGCGCGGGCCGAGGAGCTGGTCACCATCGTCGACCAGTTGGCCCGCAGTATCTCGTCGGTATCGCCCGGTCGCGGCGGCCGCGCTCCGTCGGTGGTGCTGGACGCCACCAACAACGCGCTGCTGGTGGTCGCCGAGCGCGAAGACATGCGGCGCATCGAGCAGCTCATTCAGCGGCTGGATGTGCCACCGAGCAGTGATCCGCGGCACACGATTGAGCTGGTCAACCTCAAGCCCAGCCAGGTCGCCACGACCATTCAGGCGTTGCTGGCCGGGCAGAGCGCTTCCGGGGCGCGCGGCGCGGCGGCCGGC
>CAYOHG010000679.1:0-1825 GCA_964403685.1 uncultured Planctomycetales bacterium | reverse complement strand
CGGTATCCGTGGTGAAAACGACACCCGCGGCCGGCGCCGCCAGCAGCAGCCCGAGCGCCAGCGTGCTCAGTGCCTTGAGCAGAATCCGGGCCTGGGGGTTTGTAGACATGCTCTCTCCTCCACCTGACGTGAGCCGGCGACCCGGAGGAGAGGATTAGCGCGCAGAGCGACGCAACGTCGGCTGCATCAGGCGCCCACCTCCGAGCCGTGACGCAGGCAGTTAGTGTGAAAATATGACTACAAGCCCATCAAGTCAATAACTCTTGGGAACGCTTACGGAAGACCGTTTGGCGTTCGAAAGGGCCTGTTGATATCGGACGAGGTGCGGGCATCAGCGCCGCCAAGGTCGCATGTCATGAAATGGGCGTGACCGCCCCGCGTGGACTGTCGTAAGGCCGCTACGCGACCACCGACTGGGCCGGCTCGGTGATCACGCCGCCGGTCAGCTCGGCGAGGAAGGCCTCGAGAGCTTCGACGGCCTCGCGGCGGCTGTCGCGGGCGTGCCGCGAGATGTTTGCCTTGAACTCAGATTCACGCGCGAGAAAGTCGTGGACTTGCGCTTCGTCGATCGAGTGCTGCCAGACTTGCATTCCGATCCCGAGCCGCTCAATCGCCAGCCCGTTGATGCGCTGCTCCACACAATCCTCGGGCATGACCAGCATCGGCTTACCGAAATGCAGCGCTTCGCCCACAAGCTGATTGCCGGCGGTGCTGACCACGGCGCGGCACGAGGCCAGATCGTGCAGGAAGGGCAGGTTACCCAGGGCGCGAAAATCGAGACTGTCCTCGACGCCGCGCGCCCCGGCGCCGTAGACGCGCACCGGCAGTCCGGTCGCGCGGAGTGCGCTTTCGATGCGGCCGGTAAAAAGGTGCTCGCCCTTGTTGAAGTAAGCCAGCAGGTGCGTGCCCTCGCTGGCGCGCACGTGAAACACCTCGGGCCGCAGCAGCGTGCCGACCACCCGCACGCCGGGCCGTCGCGGCGGCGCGGGATAGAAGCTCGAGACCAGGACGCGCTCGGGGTTGCCCATCAGCCAGCGATACAGGCCCACGTCGCGTCCCACGATAAAGCGATCCCAGAATCGCATGGGCGGGCGGCAGTACGCCATGATGCCGAAGTGATCGAACCCGATGCGCGGGATGCGCAGCCGCCGAGCCGCGCTGAGAGTCCACGGTTCCGCGTCGGAGATCACCGCATCGGCGTGGAAGTCCCGGATGGCTTCCGCCACCATCTGGAAGGCGGGCCCGCGACACAGCAAGTCCATGATCGACGCGAAGTTGTTCTTGGCCGTCAGCCAGTTCGAGCGCGTCCCGTTGCGGCGATAGCAATACCCCAGGGTCGGAATGCGCATGACGGGGTAGTGCGACTCCATCGCGTCGCAGGCATCCCCGCCGGCCAGCACCTGCACGTCGTGCCGGCGCGACAGGTCGGACAGCACCGCCAGCGCCCGGGTGGCGTGCCCGCGCCCGTATCCGTGAACGCCGTAGACGATGCGCATCGGCCGTCCCTCCCGATGGGGCGGATCTCAACGCCCCATTGTAAAGGATTGTTGAGGGTGCGGCAGTTTTCCGCCGCTCGCCTACGATGATAGCGGGGCGCATGTGACGCCTGCGGATCACTACGGTTGGACACGATTGCCTGGATGCTGTTCGAATCGCCGGCCGCATTGTTGGCGCTGCTTGTGCCGGTGCTCTTTTTTCTGCTGGTCCACTGGCGGCGTGGCGGGCGGGCGCGCCCGCTGCTGATCGGGCTGCTGGCGACCGCCCTGCTGCTGGCGCTACCGGCCAAGGTCGTGCGGCCGCGCGAGGTTGCCGCCGCCCCGCTGCG
>CAYOHG010000678.1:0-1825 GCA_964403685.1 uncultured Planctomycetales bacterium | reverse complement strand
CGTGGGGCGGCCGAGACGGTCACCGGGCCCATGTCGCCGGGCTTGGTCGCCGCTCCGCGACCGCCCCCGCCGGAGCGCCCGTCGCTGGCGAAGATGTCGCGCAGCAGCGGGAGCACCTCGTCCACCTTGGCCTTTTCCAGCTTGACGTGGCGGATGACGGTGATGTCGTGGCCTTCGAGCCGCTCGAGGCGGCCGATCAGGTCCTCGATGATCTTCATGACTTCCGCCGGCGCGGAGACGAGAATCGAGTTGGTGATCTCGTTGGGCACGATCTCCACCAGCTCGATCTTGGCCGAGGTTCCTTCGCCGCCGGCGATCGAAACCTGCTGCTGCTGGAAGAGCTCGAGGAACTGCGACCCGAACGGGTTGAACGGGCTGCGCATCATCGCGCCAAGCGGGGACTGCTGCTGCTGACGGTTCTGCTGGCTGCGATCGACGCCCAGCAGCGCCTTGATGTTCTCAGCAGCTTCCTTGGCCGAGACGTTCTTGAGCTGAAAGACCTTCACATCGACCTTGGCGCCGGGAATATCCAGCTCGCGCAGGAGCTGGCGAATCTCCGGCAGCTTCGATTCATCGCATTTGATGATGAGGTAATTGTGGCTGGCGTCGGTAGCGTAGCGCACCCGCCCGCCGCCGCCCGTCAGCCCGCCCCGGCTGCCGGCCGCGTCGCCGCCCTGCCCCATAAGCTGGCGGGCGAGGTTCATCATCTCGTCTTCTTCGCCGCCGCCCTGGCCGCGCCGGCCGGCATCGGCGCCGAAGGCCGCCCCGAAGGCGCCTGGCAATCCGGGAACCTGCCCGCGGCCGCCGCGCTGCTGGCCGCCTTGCTGGCCTTGCTGCTGCGCACCGGGAAGCTGGATGCCGCGCTGCTGCTCGTTGAACATGAGGTCGATCACGCGCGCCGCCGCGTTCACATCGCCGTATTTGAACTTGAAGATGCGGATGACCTCGCCTTCGCCCATGTCCTCTTCGAACAGCTCGAAGGCATCCTCGATGTCCTCCACGTCGTCCTTCAGGCCGGTGATGATCACGCTGCCGTCAGGATTGACGCGAACCTGCGGACGCTCGCGCTTGGGCGTGCCAGCCGGCGGCTCCTGCCCCAGCGCCGCGGCGGCAGCTTCTTCGATGCGATTCTGCGTAGCGGTTGCCGCGGACTCGTCCGAGAGCGGCTGGTAACTGGCCAACCGGAACTGCGAGTGCGGCACGACGCGCGGCGCCAGCGCGCCGGTGGTGGCGGCGCTGGTTGGTTGCGGCCCCGCCGGCCTGGGCTTCGCCGCCGGATGCTCGCTGCCCTCGGGCCACAGCTCTTCGATCATGGACTCGGGCTTGGCGCCTTCGGCGGGCAGCACAATGTCGGCATCGAGCTCGCGCGCCCGGAGGAACTCCAGATAGCGCGACACGTCGCCCTTGGGCTTGTAGCGTGTGATCTTGAACTCAGGCTTGGCCCGCGCCTCAAACTTGCGGATCAACTCCTCGATCTTCGGATACTCGTGCTTGCGGCAGACGACCGTGATCCAGTTGCCGAAGAAGTCGGCGTCGATCTGCGGGCCGCCTTCCGATTCGGGCGGGAAGTAGTCCTCCACGGCCAATTCGATATCGAACGGGTCGCCGCGGGTGATCTCGATGAAGTAGACGTCCTTGTCGCCGGGCAGGCCGGTCTCGCTGGTCGGCGGAGCCGCGTCGTACTGCTTGATGACCGCCTCGACCTGCCGCATGCGGCGCTTGTTGGCGGTCACGTAAAGCCGGTTGTAGTACGTATCGGCGTTGACGGTGACCGCGTCGGCCGGGCCGCGCGGCGGGAACATGGTCGGCAGCATCTCGGCCAGGT
>CAYOHG010000677.1:0-1826 GCA_964403685.1 uncultured Planctomycetales bacterium | reverse complement strand
GCGCTGCTCGACTGTGAGCTTCTGCCGGTCGCAGAACTGCGTCAGCGGCATCCCGCGAACCAGTTCCATGACGAAATACGGCCGCCCGGTTTGCGATGTCCCCGCGTCGAACACGCGCGCAATGTTCGGATGGTCCATCAGCGCCAGCGCCTGCCGCTCCTGCTCGAAGCGGGCGATGACCCGGCGACTGTCCATCCCCAGCTTGAGGGTCTTCAGCGCCACGCGGCGGCGAACCGGCGAATCCTGCTGGGCCATCCAGACTTCGCCGAACCCTCCTTCGCCCAGCATTTGCAGCAACTTGTATGGGCCGATCGTGCTCCCCGCCGCCGAAGACGCGTGGGTTGAAGTGACCGTCTGCGGCGACACACCCGCGGGTTCCACGGGGGCATCCGCCAGGAATGTTCCTGCCTGCTCGAGCGCGCACAGCAGCGACGCCACCTGTTCCCGCACCCTCTCGTCGTCACGGCATTCGCGATCAAGGAAGCGCATCCGCTCCGCGGCCGGCAACTCGGTTGCCGCCGCGAACAGTTCGTGAATGCGAAGTCGTGTCGTGTCACTCATGGTTCGGTGCGACGGTCGCCGGCCAACTCCCGGAACAACCACGCGCGGGCAAAGGCCCACAGACGATCCACCTGTCGCGGCGATATCGCTAGCACCGCGGCCGTCTCGTCGCCGCTCAACCCCGCAAAAAACCGCATTCGGACCACGGCCGCCGCCTCGGGTTCCTCCTTCTCCAGGCGACAGAAGGCCTCGTTGAGCGCCAGGATTTCGACGGGATCGGATCCGTGGGCCAGAGTCACGATGTCGAGTGGCAGCCTCCGGCTCCCCGACCCATCCGCCGCTCCACCTCGCTTCACACGGCCGCGCGCCCGCGCATGCTCGATGAGAATCCGCTCCATCGCCCGCGACGCCGCGAAGAAGAAGTGCCGGCGATCGGCCCACGCCAACGGCTGCTCGCCCACCAGCCGCAGATAGGCTTCGTGCACCAGCGCCGTGGCTTGCAGCGTGTGCTCCGATCGCTCGCGGGCCATCTGACTCCGCGCCATCTCGCGCAACTGCTCATACACCAGCGCAAGCAGGCGCTCGGAGCGTTCCGCGCTGCTCAGATTCGCGTCGCGCAGCAGTTGGGTGATGTCCTCGACGGGCGGATCGGACATGGCCCGATTCTAGCCAGCGCGCCGCGTATGTAACAACTAGCGGACTTCCACGGCCCGAACTCGCCAGACGACGCACCGGTCGCGAAGCGAAGGCCGTCGTGGGCATCGTCCGCATGGAGATGCCGATGCCCGCGCGCCGCGTCCTGTTCGATCCCGCCGATCCGGCCGACCTTCATCCCGACCAGCGGCAGCGCGAGGTCGCCGCAATTCTCGCGGCTGGCGTGATCCGCATGCGCCTGCGTCGCGGCGCCGCATCATCGGCGCGCCCTGCGCCTGCATGCATGTCGCAGATTTCACCGGAATCCGACGAAACTCGCCTTGAGCTTTCCTGCCGAAGTAGCCCTGATGGCCAGTGTGGTTAACGCCTTGTGAGAGCGAGGGTTCCGGAGAAAACGCATGGCGATGAACGTCGGGAAAGAGCTCGCGGACCTGAAGCAGATGACCGTCCCCGAGCTGCGCGAGAAGTACCACGCCGTGTTCGGCGAGCCGACGCGGGCCGGGAATAGGGACTGGCTGTTCAAGCGGATCGCGTGGCGGATTCAGTCGCTGGCCGAGGGTGACCTGTCGGAGCGTGCCCGCCGGCGGGCCGAGTTCCTTGCCCGCGACGCCGACCTCCGAACCACGGCCCCGCGCGCCCCCCAGGCCCCGCCCCGGGGCAACCGCGTAAGC
>CAYOHG010000676.1:0-1827 GCA_964403685.1 uncultured Planctomycetales bacterium | reverse complement strand
CCGTTGAGCCCGCCGCGCGTTTCACCTGAACTCCAGTTCCGGATCAACCGGCCCAACGCTGTTCGTGCAGGTTGAGTCAGCCGGCCCGGGAACGGGTTACCGCCGCGGGCGGTACGGAGCCTTTAGACCCACCCGGCCGACCGGCGACCACCGAACGCCCGCGAACCCCGCGCTTCCGCCCAAGAAATCTTGACAGGCTACTATGGTCATAGTAGTCTTCCGATACATCTAGTAGTGCTGCCGCCGGCTGGATCGCCGACGGCAATTGGAACAGGTGCGCCGGGCCGACCCGCCACCTGAGTTCGAGCCTGGCCCGCCCGGTCGGAACTTGTGGAGCCGACCACGGGGCCTCTCCAGGTTGGAAACCGTATTGATGGCTACGCCGCTGCCCAATATCACCGCCGCCGAACTGCGCATCCTCAAGGTGCTTTGGCGGCTGAAGACCGCGACGGTGCGCGACGTCAAGGCCGCGCTCGAAGCCGAGGCGCCCGACGATCCGTCGGCCTACACGACCGTTATGACGCTGATGAACCAGCTTGCCGGAAAGGGCGTGCTGGACGTCGACAAGGACCGCCAGCCGTACGTCTACAAGCCGGTCCTGCGGCGGGACCAGGTGCTGGCCGACCGCCTGCGGCAGTTCGTCCGAACGGTGTTCGACGGACAGGCCGAAGAGCTGGTCCTGCGGCTGGTCGACGAATGCGAGCTTTCCGCCGAGGACATCCGCCGCATCGAGGCCCGGATCGAAGCCCGCGAGCGGGAGGAATCCGGCCCGCCGGAGCGGAGCAACGCGGACCGAACAGGCGCGGGCGACGCGCAGCCGCCGGCCGGCAAGCGGTCGCGGCGTCGGCCGGGCGGGGAGGGGCGGCCATGATGAGCGTCTTCAACGCATGCGCCACGTCGCTGCTGACGGGACTATCGTCCGTCGCCGCATGGCTGCGATCGGCGTTTGCGGCGGGGTTGGACGCTGCGGGCCAGGCGCTGGCCGCCGCCGGCGAGTTCATCGTGGCGTGGCTGCAAGGCGGGCTGGTCTTCGGCACGCTGACTGCGATCGCGACCGGGCTGATTCTGATCCCGCTGCGTCGGCGGATTCACCCGTCCATCCTTGCGCTGTTCTGGCTGGTGGTGCTGATCAAGTTCGTGGTTCCGGCGGGGCCGGCCTGGTCCGGGTCGCTTGCCACGCTCACTTACGCGTGGCTGCCGGCGAGCGCCGCGTCGCCGATGGAGCACCGGCCGGAGCCGGCCGGCGACGTGAATGCACACTACTCGCTGACCTGGGTCACGTCGGCCGATGCCGGAGGCGAAGCTGCGATCGCTGCTCTGCACGAAGTACCCGTCGCGCCTTCAGCCAGCTCCGCTTGGCCGCCGGTGCTGCCGCGGCTCGCGCCGGCGGTCGCCCTGGTCTACCTGCTGGCGGTCTCGGCCGTGTTCGTGCGGCGGCTGCGCTGCTACCGGGCGGCCTGTCGTCGCGTGCGGGTACTTCCCGCGGCCGACGCCGACCTTCGTGCTCATGTCGAGCGCGCCTGTCGCCAGTGGCGGACGCGTCTGGTGAGCGATGTCCGCGTCTCGGACGCGGCTCCCGCCCCGTACATCATTGGTGTGTGGCGGCCGACGCTGGTGCTGTCGCGGCGGCAATTGGCCGATGCCGACACGCGCGAGGCCGTGATTCTGCACGAGTTAGCGCACATGCGCCGCGGCGATCCGTGGGTGCGTTGCCTGCAATGGATCGTCGGGACGCTGTTGTTTTTCTGGCCGGTCGTGGCCTGGGTGAACCGCCGCATCGACCTGGCGCGCGAAACCGCCTGCGACGAATGGGCCCTTCGTCGCGGT
>CAYOHG010000675.1:0-1834 GCA_964403685.1 uncultured Planctomycetales bacterium | reverse complement strand
CAGCCGCCCTCGGCTGTGTCTTACTTCTTGCGTGAATTCCAGACAGCGCCCTTGTCAGGCCGCCAACGGATGCAGCTCGGCGTTTCAGAATCTCGTCACGCTTGAGAAGTTGAACTCGCCGATGCGCATCGCCGGCAGCAGCATCTTCGGGCGTTCCATCGAGATCGCGTCGAGCGGAGTGGTGAAGGCGTCCAGCGCGTTGAGCGCCCGCAGCGGGCTGTCGTGCCAGCGGAAGTTGATCAACCCGCGCGCGATCTGCCCGTCCTCGATCAGAAACGTGCCGTCGCGGGTCATGCCGGTAAGCGTCAGGTCGGTCGGGTTTACGAAGCGGATGTACCAGAAGTTCGTCACGAGTACGCCGCGCGGCGTCGAGCGAATCAGGTCGTCGACGCTTTAGCCGACGGGCTTGTCGCCTGAAAGATGAACCGCGTCGAGGCCGAAGCTCGGCGCGACCCCCTTCTGTTGGGCCGTGAAGCGGTCGTAGTTGAGCCGCTGGAGCACGCCGCGCCCGATCCAGGTGTGATAGTCACTGGGCAGGCCGTCGCGGTTGAAGGCAGCGCCCATCAGCGCGGGATGGTCGGGCCGGTTGCGCAGCGTGAGCCGCTCATCGATGATCCGCTGGCCCAGCTTGCCGGCCAAAGCGCTCGTGCCACGCTCGTACGACTTGGCATCGAACGCAGCGGTCAGCGGCCCGAAGAGACCGGCGGTGGCGGACGGCTCCAGGATCACCGTGTATCGACCGGCGGGAAGCTCGACCGGGTTCGCGGATCGCTTGGCCTTCTCGATCGCCGAGCGCGTCCGTTCGACCACGCCGAGATCGTCGATCGAGCGGTTCGCGTCGCGCACCCAGCCGCTGGAGTCCGCGCCGGTTGCCGTCAGGCTGAATTCGGCCCGCGTGCGCGGCTCGTAGGCGAACAGGCCACTGCCGGCGGCGACACCGATGGCCGCCGTGTACGCCTCGACGATGCCCGCCGCCTGGAGGTTCTCCGCCGCACACAGCTTGATCGCTTCGCGTGCATCGCGCAGCAGTCGTGGCGGATCGGCCTGCTGGGTGTCGGACCGCGCGCTGACCAGCACGGGATATTGCTGAGCAGGCAGCGGAGGGAGGAATTCCGGGTCGGCGGGGGCGATCTTCGCGATCTCCGCGGCGCGCGCGACCGCGTCCGCGATCGCGTCGTCGCTCAGATCGGTCGTGCCGGCCGTGCCGCTTTGCTGCCCGAACGTAACGGTCACGCTCAGGGATTGCCGCCGCGTGAAGACGTTCTGCGTCACCTCGTTGTTGGCGAAGCGCGTGGTGCCGCCAACCGTATCGCTCAGGGAGACGACGGTGTGGTCAGCCTTGCAGGCGCCCAGCGCCACGTCGGCCAGCTTGCGGAATGCCGCGCGTGAAATCAGCGTGTCAGCGGTCATGTTCGAGATCACTCCGGCGGCCGCACCGTGCGGTTGCACGCGCGGTCGGTACGCGGACGCGCCTGCGGCGGCCGGTGGGCCGGCTGGCGCGCACGAACGCACGGAGATTACGAGCGAACCAGCGGATTGACTACCGTCCGTTCCGCGAAACGCGAGAAATCGCGATCGGCGCTCCAGAACGCGTCGATCCCGCGCTCAATGCAGATGGCGGCAACGCGGGCGTCGTGAAAGTGCTGTCCGGCGCCGCCATAATCACGGCCCGCATGCTGGTCTTGTCGCCCCGGGGCGCGCCTGCCGCCGTTGAGGACTGGTCCAAGCGTTCGTTGCCTGCGCCGACGGCGCGGGTGGCCAGCGCGCGGATCGCCGACAGCGCGGACTGCCCATCGGCAGCGGCCTGGCGGAGGGCGCCTGCAAGACAGTGATC
>CAYOHG010000674.1:0-1834 GCA_964403685.1 uncultured Planctomycetales bacterium | reverse complement strand
AGGTGATGCCGCCGCCGTACAGCAATAAGCGGCCGCTATCTGCGGAAGAACGCGACCGGGTGCGGCGGTGGATTGACTCTGGGGCGGAATACGAGCCGCACTGGGCCTTCGTGCCACCGGTGCGTCCCGCGCCGCCCGATCCGGTGGGTGCGCAGCCGGCCGGCAACCCGGTGGATCGGTTCATCATCGAGCGACTGGCGCGGGCCGGGCTCACGATGTCGGTTGAAGCCGACCGCGCAACACTGCTGCGGCGGCTCTTTCTCGATCTGACCGGCCTGCCGCCGACGCCCGAGGAACTGGACGCCTTCGTTCAGGACGCGGCTCCGGATGCGTACGAGCGCTGGGTTGATCGGCTGCTGAGCGAAGAGCCGTATCGCACGCGCTACGCCGAGCGAATGGCGGTGCCGTGGCTGGACGCGGCTCGGTACGCGGATACGTGTGGCATTCACACGGACGCCGGCCGGCAGATCTGGCCGTGGCGAGACTGGGTGCTGCGAGCGTACCGCGAGAACATGCCGTTCGACCGCTTTTTAACGGAACAGCTCGCCGGCGATTTGTTGGCGGATGCGACCGACGATCAGAAGGTCGCCACCGGTTTTCTGCGTAACCACGTCACGACCGACGAGGGCGGAGCGATCGCGGAGGAGTACCTGGTCGAGTACGCGGTCGAGCGCGCCGCGACGACCGGGTCGGTGTTCCTGGGGTTGACGCTGGGTTGCGCCCGCTGCCATGAACACAAGTTCGACCCGATCTCGCAGGAGGAGTTCTACCGCTTCTATGCTTTCTTTAATTCGATCGAGGAGCCGGGCCTGTACTCGCAGTTGCCCGATGCGAACCGCGCGTTCGAGCCGTTCCTGGTCGTGCCTTCGGCCGAGCAGCGCCAGCAGCTTGTCAGCCTGAAAGCCGACGTGGAGGCGGCCCGCGGACGTCTGGAAGCCAGCACGCCGGACGAGGCGCAGCAGCGCAGCGCGTTTTTCAGCGGGCTGCCGGCGCGGCTCGGGTTGAGCTGGGCCGAATGCGACGTGCTCGGAGCGCAATCCAGCGCCGGCGCCACGCTGACGGCGCAGTCCGACGGGTCCGTCCTGGCCGGTGGCGACAACCCCGACAAGGACGAGCACACGATTCGTCTGCGTACCCAGGCGGTCGGCCTGCGGCTGCTGGCACTCGAGGCGCTGGGCGATCCGAGCTTCACCGAGGGGCGGGTCGGGCGGGCACCGAACGGCAACGCCGTGCTCACCGGTGTGCGCGTCGAGGCGATCTCGCTGCGCGACGCCACGCAGCATGTTTCGGTCGCGCTGGGATGGGCCTGGGCCGACCTGGAGCAGGCCAACGGCGATTTTCGCGTCGTCAACGCGCTGGATACTTCCGACGAGCTGGGCTGGGCCGTGGACGCCCATCGCGTTCCTGGTCATCGGCGGGCCCTGTTTCTAGCGGATGAGCCGTTCGGATTCGAAGGCGGCACCGAGCTGCGCGTCACGCTGCAATACAGCTCGATCTATGCGCAGCACACGTTCGGGCGCGTGCGGCTGAACGTGGGTTCCATAGACGACGCGGCGCTTGACGAGCTGCCGGCGGCGGTCAGCGGTTGGTACCTGGTCGGGCCGTTCCCAGTCCAGGATCGCGACAAGGCGTACGAAGCGGCCTTCGGTCCTGAGAGTGAGGCCGGGCTGGACCTGACCCGCAATTTCGGCGCCGGCAACCAGTTCTGGCGATTCAACGAGGCCTACCTCGACGACCGTGTCAATGCGCTGGCCGACGGGTTGAATGTCTCGTACGTGAGCCGGCGCGTCTTTTCGCCGACGCCACGCAGCGTACAAGTCGCGCTGGGCAGCGA
>CAYOHG010000673.1:0-1836 GCA_964403685.1 uncultured Planctomycetales bacterium | reverse complement strand
GGGGATGATGGTTGCACGCGGCCCAACGCCGCGACCCTTCGAGCAGGAGTCGGCCCTTTTCGCTTCGATCGATGAGGGATACAAAGAGGCCTACGTCGAAGTGTACGCGCCGATGGTGTGGGAATCGGAAACTGATAAGCGTCGCATTCGACGTGAGCTGGACAGGCCCATTCGGGACATCCTGGGGGCTGTGCGGTAGGAATAGGCTCAGAGGAGGCAGGTATGAAGCCAACCGATTTCGTCAAGCTCACGCTGCTGGCACTGGGCGGTTCTATCAGCGGAAAGACGAACCTTCAGAAGAAGGTGTATTTTCTTGGAATTCTGACAGGCCAGCTCGACAAGCTTGGCTATCGTCCCCATTACTACGGGCCATACTCCGAAAGTGTGGCAACGGCCGTCGAGGAACTCAAAACCGTTGGGGCGCTGGACCAGAACGTCACATCGGCCTTCGGGGTGGACGAAATGGGGTTCGAGCACCGTCGCTACGACTATTCGCTAACTGCGGACGGGCGCCGCCTGGCCGAAGGCAGGAAGGCAGCGTTCCGCGAGGTCTGGGACAAGCTCGAATACGCCGTCGCGGTTTTGCGCGCCGCCGGCGAAAGGGACTATATGAAGCTCTCGATCGCAGCCAAGACGTACTTCATGCTGGGCAAGCACGAAGCGGCGCTCACAGACGAAGAGCTCGCCCGACTCAGCCCGCGATTTGGCTGGAGAGTCACCGCCGAGGAGGTGAAGGAGGCGGCCGCATATCTTGCCAAGCTGGGTTTGATTGAAGTGGCGAGAAACTGAGTCTGCGTCCACCGATTGCGCTGCCGAACGAAGAGTTTGTGAGTGAGTCAGGCAATCAATATAAGCCGAAGCTTCGTTCAGCCGCCGAGCCCCCGCGGGTGCTGTTTGAGGGTTTTGTTGCCTGCGGCTACCATCGGTATCCAATGCATGCACGCGTGACCGCACCACCGCCGCCGCCCACCTGTGCCTAGCTAAACCTAGTGGCGGATGTGAACGGCGACGGCGTTTTAGGCGTCATAATTGTCGATGCGTTCTTGATTCGCACGAATCCCGCCGGAAACCCGCTCGCGCCGGGCGCTGCGCCGTGCTGGTCGCTTGTCTGCTTTCGGAACCGGGGCCGGGCCAGCAGACTGAGCGGCAGGAACTCGGCGCCGAACTCCGGCGCATCATGGTATTGGGCGAGCGCGTATTCAGTTTGGAGTACGTTGGGGGTTCCGTGTCTGGACTTTCCCTCGTAGTCATTCCCGGGCTCGTCGGCGCCGGCTCCAACAATCCAATTGAGGTCGGGTTCACCTGGTTTCGTGCAAAGGACGCCCGGCTCCATCCGCTGCGCCCCCGAATGTCGGGAAACGCCTTTTCTGTTTTACAGCATATCGGTGGGGGCAATTTCCACGTTGTGGGGATCGTTTCCTATCCCATGTGGCGTTTGGGGCTCGCATAATGATTTGAGCGTGGCGTTTGGCCGTAAGTTTGGCGATTGTTTATCCAGTGAGCGTGGTACAACACCGGTCCGAATTGGACTGGCCGACGCATTCCCATCGGAAAGCCAAGTGCATAGACGGAGTCGCCCTCGGTGACACCAATCTCATTCCTGATCGCGGGGGGAAGTCGAATGGTCGTCGCCGCCGAACACTTTCACTTGGATTCCGTCTTGCGGGAGTTCCTTGAAGTTGGGAATGACAGCAACATGAATGCTGGTGCCGGGGTGAACGGCGTACCGGAGGACTCGAACATTTATGTCTTCGTTAGAGTCGCGGCCCGGCGCGCGCGGGGTCATCGGGACCGCTTGTTAACCAGTGTCGCCGCCGAACGGGCTCACATCCGAGA
>CAYOHG010000672.1:520-1837 GCA_964403685.1 uncultured Planctomycetales bacterium | reverse complement strand
GCCGGACGGCTCATGACGGAAGATCCAACGGGAGGAACCGGATCGTAGTCCCGCCGGCGGCCGGCGGAGCGTGCGCCGCGCGGCTCAACAGTGCATTTGCGGTCGTCAGGCCGAACGGGTCTCCGGAGCCGCGCCAGGCGATCGGCTCCACCCGCGGAAGCCCAGCGTCACTGGGGAGCCAGCGGGCGGGCGCGAACATCGGTCGATCGCCCGTGGCTGGCAGCTCGCTGGCGAGCAGCCCGAGCTGAAACGCGGGCGCGCGCACCGCAAGACCCCGCAATCCGTCAAGGATCGGCCGTCCGAATAACAAGAAACACACGACGCAACTGACCGGGTTTCCCGGCAACCCCAGCACCCAGGTACCGTTCGGGCCCCGACCGATGCGCGTCGGCTTGCCCGGTTTCAGATTCAGGCTGCTGACCAGCCAGGATACGCCGAGTCGTTCCAGCGCCGCCGGCACCAGATCGTGCGAGCCTTTCGACATCCCGCCGGTGACACACAGCAGATCGCCGTCCAGACCGGCTCGCAGCCGCTCATTCAGTGTCGCGGTGTCGTCCGGTGCGCTGCCCAGAAGGCTCACAACACCTCCCAGGCAGTCGGCGAGGTGCCGCAGGGCGAGGCTGTTGCTCTCGTGGATCTGTCCAGCGCACAACGTCTCGCCAGGCGCGGCCAGCTCGTCACCCGTGACGAGAAGATTCACGCGCGGCCGGCGATAGGCGCTGGCGCGGTCAATCCCCGCCGCCGCGATTGCAGCCAGCGATCCCGGCGACACCCGGGTTTGGGCCGGAACCAGCTCATCGCCGGCGCGACGGAGGGTGGCCCGCTTCTCGATGTGCTGGCCAGGGCGCGGCCGGTCGATCAGCTCGACTCCGCCGTCGGGGGCAGGGCGCGCGTTCTCCACCATGACCACGGCGTCGGCGTCGCTCGGCAACGGGGCGCCCGTGTTGATTTGCAGGCAGGCACCGGGCTCGATTGCGGACCGCGCGGCCGAACCCGCCCGGGCCAGACCGGCGGATCGAAGCACGGCTCGACCGCTGGCGAAATCCGCAGTCCGCACCGCGTAGCCGTCCATTACCGCGCGATCGAACGGCGGGTAGTCGTGCAAGCTTCGGACGCCTTCGGACAGGACCCGCCCGAGCAGCCCGTCCAGGGACACGGTTTCGCTTCCGCCCGGGCGAACGTGCTGCGCCAGAAGCTCCCAGACCTGCTCGGCCAGAGCGTTCGCCAGCGGTGCATTCGGCATGCGCGCGATTGTGCTGGGGCGGCGCGCGCCCGTCAAGCAACCTCGGCGTACAGCGGGGTGTGCGTGTCTCGCCC
>CAYOHG010000672.1:0-510 GCA_964403685.1 uncultured Planctomycetales bacterium | reverse complement strand
GGGGGCGCGCCGGCCGGTGGCACTCATTCCTCGCCGGCCAGCGCCCTTCGGAGCGGCTCGGTCAGGTTGTGCAGCGGCTCGACGGTGACGCGCGGTGTTGCGGCCTTCCCCGAGACTCGGAATTGAAGCAGCTCCTGACCGGCGCGTTCGAGCAGCTCGGTCAGAATCGGCACGCGCAACGAATCATCCGGACCCGCGGCCAACAGCTCCAGTGAGACCGAGTCGTCCGCCGCGTCCCAGTAGCCCGTGCCGATCAGGCGAATGTCGCGCGTGCGGATGTCGACGCGAGTGAAATCGAGCCGGGTGCCTTCCCAGGCGAAGCGCAGTCGCGCCTCCTCGACGCCTTCCGAGATGGGGCGATTGCGTTCGGCGCTGGCCTGCGCGACCGAGCGCGTTACCGGCGTGCTGAGCAGGGACGCCTCGCGGATCAAGAGCTCGCCGCCGCCGCGCCGCGCCGCCGGATCGCGCCCCGCGCCGCGCAGAAAGACGCGGCCGTCGACTCGTCCGGGC
>CAYOHG010000671.1:0-1841 GCA_964403685.1 uncultured Planctomycetales bacterium | reverse complement strand
CACCGGGCGCGGACAGCTCCTATCCGTCCAATCTCACCGACCTGGGCGGAGTGCTGTACTTCACCGCCAACCAGGGGGTCAACAAGATCGAGCTGTGGCGCAGCGATGGGACCCCGGAGGGCACGCGCAAGGTTATCGACATTCCGAATCCGTCCTTCGTCGACTATTACGACGGCGCCACATCGGCGCTGGTGCCGGTCGCCGGAGGAGCGAGCCTGGTTGCAGCGGGCTCGGCCCCGGACAACGGACGCCCCGCAGCCGACTATCCCTTCGAGATCGAGCTGGTGTTCGCCGACGGCAGCGTGCGCCGCTTCGACATCGAGCTGCCGTTCGCGGACCTGCAAACGAACGACAGTCCCGATGACCTGGAACCCGATATCGCCGCCGCGCTCGCGGCGGTGCCCGTGGTCGGAGTAGAAGGCGCCGACACCCTGGACGATCTGCTGTTCACCGACTACCTGAACCAGAGGTATCTGTTCGGCAGCAATGCTGCGAGCGTGGTGGAGATCCGCGTGTTCGGCGCGGAAGGTCTGGGCTTCAACTCGACTCAGGTCTCGCCCAAGACGGTGGTGCTCAACGCAGACGCAGGGGTGGCCCCCGAGCTCGAGCCGTTCCAGTTCACGCTCGGGCTGAATCGTCTGGGCGGGGAACAGACGCTGCTGACGATGACGCTGACCAAGGAACAGGCGCTGGAGATCAGCGCCAAGCCGGACCGGCTGCTGCCGATCCTGCGCGAGCTGCTGGCCGGTGCGCTGAAGCAGGCCAAGCTGTCGGAGAAGGCCGTCCAGCTGGTCGAGGTGGAGGGCCGTATCGGGACTACCCTCGAGTACCGCGGCGCCGACCGCACCATCGTGTCGATGCAGATCAAGGGCGCCGAGCAGCTCGGATTCACCGAGGGGCAGGAATCGGTGGCCCGCGTGCGGGTCGACGCCGCCGGCCTGCCGGCTGATGACGGGCGTCCCGCTCCCGATCTTACCCTGGCCCTGCAAGTGGCCGCGGGCGGACGCACCATCGACGTGCAGGTGACGCTGACCGCAGCGCAGCTGCGCAACAACACGTCGGCTACCGATCTGGCGAACGACCTGAACGCAACCATCGATGCCGCGCTCGTGGCTGAAGGCCTGAGTGCGGGCGCCATCGACGTGCAGGTGTTCGAGAACCCGGCTGCTCAGCCCTATTTCGTGCTCAGGGCGACCGACGGTTCGGTATCCTCGTTCAGCGTGAGCGGCGGACAGCTGCTCGGCTTCAGCGCCGAACAGAGTTCGGAGCGCAGCGGCGACCTGCTCTACTTCGTCGCCTACAGCTCCGGCCAGTATCAGCTGTGGGCCACCGACGGCACTGAGGAGAACACCCAGGCGGTGGCGAATGTGTTCGCGCAGGACATGACGCCGGTCGGAAGCGCGCTGTATTTCACCGCATACAACGTGCAGAACGGTCAGTATGTCCTTTACCGCACGTCGGGGTACGACTTCCCCAGCCAGCTGCCGGGACCGTTCAGCAATCCGACGAATCTGCAGGCCGTGGGCAGCACGCTGCTGTTCACCGCTACCCCGGCCGGTTCGGCGGCGGGCGACAGCGAAGTGTTCAAGTACGACGGCGCCGTCTTCACCCAGCTTTCCAACATTCCGGGCAGCGTGTCCTCGCCGTCCGGCCTGACCCCGTTCCAGGGGCAGGTGGTGTTCGCGGCGCAGGATGCCTACGAGGGGTCCACGACGGTCGCGCGCAACGGTCGCGAGCTGTGGACGCTCGATCCCTCGGGCGCGGGCGCCACCCTGCTGGCCGACCTTGCGGCGGACTCCGATCCCACTACCCAGCTGCAATGGGTATTCGACCCGATCACC
>CAYOHG010000670.1:0-1848 GCA_964403685.1 uncultured Planctomycetales bacterium | reverse complement strand
GCCGGCGGCCGGGCTGGCGAGCGTGGTCCGCGCGAGCGATCTGTCGGCGCTGACGCCGATCGACGATGTGCGGGGCACCGCGGCCTATCGGCTCGAAGCGGCCGAGCGTCTGACTCAGCGTGCGCTTCAGGAGCTCGGCGATGAATGAGCGGTTTCGGGCCGATGCGCAGCTCGCCTTCGAACTGAACGGAAAACCCTGCAGCATCGCGGCCCATCCCAGCGAGCGGCTGTCCGATGTCCTGCGCGACCGCCTCGGGCTGACCGGCACCAAGGTCGGCTGCAGCGCCGGCGATTGCGGCGCCTGCACCGTGCTGCTCGACGGGCAGCAGGTGTGCGCCTGTTTGGTGGCCGCGGGTCAGATTCAGGGGCGGCGCGTGACCACCGTGGAGGGGCTCGCCAGCGGCGCGGAGCCGTCACGGTTGCAGCAGGAGTTCCTCACCCACGGCGCGGCGCAGTGCGGCATCTGTACGCCGGGGATGTTGATGGCGGCGGCGGACATCCTGGCCCGCCACCCCGATCCGACCGAAGAGCAGGTGCTCGACGGCCTGGGCGGCGTGCTGTGCCGCTGCACCGGTTACCGCAAGATCGTCGAGGCCGTGCTGGCCGTGGCGCGCGGTGCCCTCGAGGCTCCGCAGCCGGCGGCGGGGTGCGCGGTAGGAGCGCGCATCGCGAAGCTCGACGGCGTGGCGAAAGTGACCGGCGGCGAGCGCTTCGGTGCGGACACGGCGCCCGCGGACGCCCTTTGGCTGCGCGTGATCCGCTCACCCCACGCGCGAGCGCGCTTCGAGCTGGGCAGCTTCGCGGCGGTGAAGCAGAAGCACCCCGGACTGCTGGACGTGCTCACCGCCGGCGACGTGCCGGAAAACAGCTTCGGCATCTTTCCGCAGGTGAAGGACCAGCCGGTCCTGGCGGCCGGCCGCGTACGCTTCATGGGCGAAGCGGTGCTGGCCCTGGTCGGTGACTACGACTCCGTCATGGCCATCGACGAGGCCCAGCTGCCGATCGCATGGCAGCCGGAGCAACCGGTGCTCGAGATGGACCGTGCGCTCAGCTCGGGAACCCCGCTGCACGACTTCGCGCCGGACAACGTGCTGATCCGCGGGCGCGTGGTGAAGGGCGACGTGGACGCCGCGCTGGCGGCCGCACCGCACTTCGCGGAGGCCACCTTCACCACCAGCTTCGTGGAGCACGCCTACATCGAGCCGGAGGCCGGCTACGCCGAGCGCATCGGCGAGCGCATCCGCGTGTTCTGCTGCACCCAGACACCGTACATGGACCGCGAGGAGATCGCGCGGGTGCTCAAGCTGCGCCAGGACCAGGTGCACATCGTCCCCTCGGCCATCGGCGGCGGCTTCGGCGGCAAGCTGGACATCTCCATCCAGCCGTTGCTCGCGGTCGCGGCCTGGAAGCTGCGGCGCGCGGTGCGCTGTGTCTACACGCGGCCCGAATCGATGCTGTCCACGCCCAAGCGCCACCCGGCCCGCATGCACGCACGCTTCGCGTGCGACGGGGAGGGGCGGCTGCTGGCGGCCGACTTCTTCGGCGACTTCAACACCGGCGCCTACGCTTCGTGGGGCAACACCGTCGCCAACCGTGTGCCGATCCACGCCAGCGGACCGTACTACGTGCCCAACGTGCGCGCGCTGACGCGCGCGATCTACACCAACGGACCCATTGCCGGGGCGTTCCGCGGCTTCGGCGTGCCGCAGTCGACGATCGTGCACGAAGCGCTCCTCGACGATCTCGCGCAGATGGCCGGCATCGACCGCCTGGAGCTGCGCCGGGTCAACGCGATCCGCACGGGGCAGTCGACGGCGACCGGGCAGCTGCTGGAAGGCAGCGCCGGGC
>CAYOHG010000669.1:0-1864 GCA_964403685.1 uncultured Planctomycetales bacterium | reverse complement strand
CTCAGCGGAGTCGGCATGCGCGACTTCTCCGGCATGGGCGCCGAAGACATCTTCAGCGTCTTTTCCGATATTTTCGGCGACGTCTTTGGCGGACGCATGCGCGGCCGCGGAGAGCGCGGCGTCGACATCCAGACGCTCATCGAGATAGACCTCGCCGACGTTGCCACCGGCGTCGAGCGAACGCTGCATTTTGAGCGGACCGATTTCTGTCACGCCTGTGCCGGCCGCGGCGCCGAACCCGGCACGCAGCCGCAGACCTGTCGCACCTGCGGCGGCTATGGTCAGGTCGAGCGGCAGGTTTCGATGGGGCTGTTCGTTTCGCGCACCGTGGTCGACTGCCCCACCTGTCACGGCCGCGGCAGCACGGTCGACAAACCCTGCCGCAAGTGCTCGGGGTCCGGGCGCGAACGGCGGGAGTGCGTCATCAGCGCCAAGGTGCCGGCTGGGATTCACGATGGTCAGCGGATTCGCATTCGTGGCGAAGGCGAGCCCGGCCCGCTGGGGACCGCGCGCGGCGACCTGCACTGCGTGGTGCAGATTCGCCCGCACCCGTTCTTCGAGCGGGACGGCGACACGCTGATTTGCCGGCTGCCGATCAGCTTCACCCAGGCGGCCCTGGGCGCGCAGGTCGAAGTTCCTACGCTGAAAGGCACGACCCACCTGCGCATTCCGGCGGGCACGCAACACGGCGACGTGTTCCGGCTCAGCGGCAAGGGGCTGCCGAACCTTCAGACGGGCCGCAAGGGCGAGGAGGTCGTCCAAGTCCTGATTGAGATTCCCAAGAGACTTTCGCGCGAGCAGGAGTCGCTCCTCCGCAAGTTCGCCGAGAGCGAGAACCGCGACGTGCTGCCCGAATCGCGCGGCTTTTTTGAACGCATGAAGGAATACTTCACCGGCGGCGAGGGCGACGCATCCGCCGGTCGCACCAAGGCGAAGGAAAACGCATGATGAGCGCGAATCGCACACCGAACACCCCGCCGGACGCGGCCGTCGGTGACGATGCCGCGGCCGGGTCGAGCGCGGCGACCAGCGAGTCGGCGGCGGCGCCCAGCGAACCGAACGCGGAGGCTTTGCAGCAGGCGCTGGAGCAGGAACGCGCGCAGCACTTGCGGGCCCTGGCCGAGATGCGCAACTTCAAGCTGCGCGCCGAGCGCGACAAGGCCGAAGCGTTGCGCTACGCCGAATCCGAATTCGCCCGAGAGCTGCTGACCGTGCTGGACGACCTCGACCGCACCCTGGAGACGGCTCGCAACGGAGCGGATGCGGCGGCCCTGGTGGAAGGCGTGCGGATCGTCTGTGAGCACTTCATGAAGGTATTGCGGGCGCGCGGCATCGAGCCGATCGACGCCCAGGGAGCCGCGTTCGACCCGCAATGTCACGAGGCGCTGCTGCAACAGCCCAGCGACACGATCCCAGCGCAGCACGTCGCGCAGACGCTGGTGCGCGGGTATCGCATGCACGACCGCGTGCTTCGGCCGGCGCGCGTCATTGTCTCCGCCGGCCCGGCCGCCAGTCCGAGCCCCGCTGCGACGGAGGAGTGAATCGACATGCCGACGTATGACTACCTGTGCGATGCATGCGACCATCGCTTTGAGGAATTTCAGTCGATTACTGCCGACCCGCTGCGCGTCTGCCCGGCCTGCCGCAGCCGCAAGCTGCGCCGTCTGATCAGCGCAGGGGCTGGCGTGCTGTTCCGCGGATCGGGCTTCTACGAAACCGACTATCGCAGCGAGTCGTACAAGAAGGCCGCCGAGGCCGAGAACAAGTCCGCCGAGAGCAAACCGGCCGATGCCAAGACGGGGGGCGAGGCGGCGGCGCCCGCCGCTGACGGCAGCGCCAAGCCCGGAAACGCCGCAGCGAGCGC
>CAYOHG010000668.1:0-1868 GCA_964403685.1 uncultured Planctomycetales bacterium | reverse complement strand
ACGCGGACGTGGTCGCTCTCGTAATCTTCGGCCGGCAGGCCGGCGGCGTCGGCACGAATCCGCAGGTTGATGTCCTTGGTGACAATCACCGTCCGGCGGTCGGGCTCCTGGGCCTGGATCTGTTTGGCGACCCGCAGGATCTCGATATCGGCGTGGCCCTCGGAGTGCTTCAGGGCGCGGTCGGGTTCGCAATGGACGCGTAGTGTGCCGCCTTGCCACAGCGGGATGCCGGCCGCGAGGCTGCGCTCGCCGCGCAGGCTGTCGAGCAGCCGGACGACGGCCCGGGCGTTATAGCCACGGGCGGTCTGCTCCTTCTTGAAGCGGTCGATCTCCTCGATCACGCCGACCGGAATGATGACGGTGTTGTCGACGAAGTGCAGGATCGATTCCGGGTCGTGAATCAGGATGTTCGCGTCGAGGATGTAGTTCTTCTGCATTCCGCAACTGTAGCAAATCGGGACGAAGCGACAAGCGCGGCGGGGCGCGTGCCACGTCTCAGGTTACCAGGCCGATTTGCCACCCGTATCAGCCGGATTCCCGTTGCGGCGGGTTCTGGCCGCACGCCGCGTGCGTGGGAACCCCCGTTCGGCGCGTTTTTTGACTTGCGATCGGCAGGCCCGCCGTCCGACTGCGTACGCCCGCAGAACCCGCCGCGTCTTGCGGCGCGACGGGCTCGTCGGCGAATGGCGGGGCCGCGCGGCACACGGTAGATTCCTCGCGGCGCTGGCAATGACGGACGCGCGCTGCGACGAGGGCAACAAAGGGGAGCGGAGACGCACCAATGACCGTTACGCACATGGAAGTTCAACGGGTCGGCGACCTGGTCCGCCGGCACGCCGAGCATTTCGAGCGGCTGACGGCGGAGATGCGCCGCGTCATCGTCGGGCAGGACGCGCTGCTGAAGCGCATGCTGGTCGGGCTGCTGGCCAATGGGCACATCCTGCTCGAAGGCGTGCCCGGGCTGGCCAAGACGTTGGCGGTTTCGTCGCTGGCGCGGGCCATCCGCACGCGCTTCCAGCGCATTCAATTCACGCCCGACCTGCTTCCCGCCGACATTCTCGGCACACAGGTTTTCCAGCCGCGCGACGGCTCCTTCAGCATTCGCAAGGGACCGATCTTCGCCAATCTGGTGCTGGCCGATGAGATCAACCGGGCGCCGGCCAAGGTGCAGAGCGCGCTGCTGGAAGCCATGCAGGAGCGGCAGGTCACGATCGGCGAACAGACCTTCGCGCTCGATGAGCCGTTCCTCGTGCTCGCGACGCAGAACCCGATCGAGCAGGAGGGCACCTACCCGCTGCCCGAAGCCCAGGTCGATCGCTTCATGCTCAAGCTGCTGGTCGATTACCCCTCGCGCGGCGAGGAGCGGCAGATTCTCGACCGCATGGCCACGCAGCGCGGCGCGCCGCAGGTGCAGCCCGTGCTCGAACCGGCGCAGATTCTCGAAGCCCGCGCGATTCTCGACGAGATCTACGTCGACGACCGCATCAAGGACTACATCGTCTCGATCGTGTTCGCGACGCGCCGCCCGGCCGAGTTCAAGTTGAAGGACATCGAGGAATGGATCGAATACGGCGCGTCACCGCGGGCCACCATCTTCCTGACGCTGGGCGCGCGGGCGATGGCGTTCCTGGCCGGCCGCGGCTATGTCACGCCGCAGGACATCAAGGACATCGCCCCCGACGTGCTGCGGCATCGTGTCATCGTCAGCTACGAGGCCGAGGCCGCCGAGAAAACCAGCGACGACGTCGTCCGCGCCGTGCTCCATCACGTCCCGGTGCCGTGATCGCGATTGCTCGCGGCGCCGACTCACCCACCGTCGCGGTCGCAAGTCCAGCGCGCATCCGCCGCACAGCGGCACAGTGTTGCGG
>CAYOHG010000667.1:0-1870 GCA_964403685.1 uncultured Planctomycetales bacterium | reverse complement strand
CCCGGCGGGCGGCGCGGCGGGCGGGCGGCGCGGCCGACAGCGCCACGGAGCTGCCAAGGCTGTCCGAACAGAATGCCTTCCCCGTCACGCTGGTGCTTGGGGCGGTCTCGATGGAGGTCGAGATGGTCGGCGGCGAGCCGTTTCACAAGCGGCTGAACTCCGCGTTCGTCTATGAACCCGACGGCCGGCAGCGCCCCCAACGATACGACAAGACGCACCTCGTTCCGTTCGGCGAGGCGGTTCCGTTCCGCCGGACACGCCTGTTCGGCATGAGCTTCCACTGGCTCTACCGCTGGCTCAACCGGCTCAGTCCGTTCAGCGACGGCGGGAAGATCGAGTATTCGCTCTGGCCCGGCGACGAGTACACCATCTTCTCCCTGCCGACGCCGACCGGCGAGCTGCGTTTCGGCGTTCCAATCTGCTATGAGGACGTGATGCCGGGGGTTGTCCGGCGTTTTGTCTGGGCCGGCGGCCAGCGCCGCGCGGATTTCCTGCTGAACATCAGCAACGATGGCTGGTTTCTGCACAGTGACGAACTGCCGCAGCATCTGGCGATCTGCGTCTTTCGAGCCGTGGAGAACCGCGTCGGCATTGCCCGGGCCGTCAACACTGGAATCAGCGCGTTCATCGATCCGGCGGGGCGCGTCTACGGCGCCGTCGAGCGCGACGGCCGTCGGATCGGTCCCGGCGTGATCGGCTACAGCGTGCAGCCGATTCGCCTGGATTCGCGCGACAGCCTCTATGGCCGGCTGGGTGACTGGTTCGCCGGCGGCTGCCTGCTGGCCTGTCTGCCGGCGTGGCTGGGCGGGATCGCAACGCGCTGGCTTGCCGGCCTGTTGCGACTGGTGCTAAAACCCCGCCACGCGCGGCTCGACGCGCCCTGATCCGAGAGCGCGGCGCGGGCGATGCAGGAGAGCAACGTGGACAAGCTGAATCGGCGAATCGTGCCGGCGGCGCGGCGGATGGGCGCGGCTGTGGCATTGTGCCTTGCATTCGTCCTGCCCGGAGCGGGCTGTGTTCAGAACAACGCCGCCATTCGAACCGATGATGCGGCTCGCCTGGAACAGCGCGCCATCGCGCTGCTGGAACGCGCCGCGCTGAGCGACGAAGACATCGTGCGGGCCAATGCGATCGAGGCGCTGGTGCGACTCGCATCGAGCGAGAGCCAGGAGCTGTTCGCGGCCGCGGCCGATGCCGAACCGGCCCTGGTGCGCTTTGCCGGACTGGTCGCGCTGGGCGAGACTCGCGCCGAGCGATTCCTGCCCATCATTCGCCGGCGTATCGGAGATGCCGATGAGCGCGTGCAACTGGCGGCGGCGTTCGCCGCGGCCCGCTGCGGCGATTCGTCCCAAGCCGCACGGCTGGTGACCGTACTCGAGCGCTCCGACCGCACCAACCTGCGCAGCGACGCCGCTCTGCTGATCGGCAAACTCGGCGAGAAGAAGGCTCTCCGCCGCCTGAGCTTCGCCGCCCAGCGTGAACGATCCAACATCGTGCTGGTGCACATCTACGCCGCCCAGGCAACCCTGGGCGATGCCCGTGCGGCCGACCGGCTGATCAACTACACGCAGGGTGACTCGGTCTCGCGGCTGGTGGCGATGCAGTCGCTCTACGACGTGCGCTCGATGCGCGCCCGCGACGCGCTGCTCTACCGCTTCAACGACGAGGCCGATCACACCGAGACGCGGCTGGTCGCCGCTCGCGCCCTGGGGGCTCTCGGCGTCCGCGCCGGCTACGACCTGGCGCTCCAGTCGCTCGCGTTCACCGGCGAAGCCAATGAGCAGATGCGCGTCCGCTCGCTGGCCGCATTGACGCTGGGTGCCATCGGTGAACCCGCCGCGCTCGGCGCGCTCCAGCAGCTCGCCGAGAC
>CAYOHG010000666.1:0-1881 GCA_964403685.1 uncultured Planctomycetales bacterium | reverse complement strand
CAGTTGGACGCCGTGGACGCCGCGTCGCAGCCCGAGCCGGCGCCGGGCCTGGCGGATTTTGTCGCCGGCGTCGTCTCCGAGATCGACCGCACGCGCGCCGCCAACGCCACCCTCGCCGCCGAGGTCGAAGACAAGCGCCGCCGTCTCTCCGACCTGCTGCGCGGCCGCGCCTGCCTGATCGGCTACACCGCCACGTCGCTGGCCGACATGAAACCAATCCCCACCAACAGCAGCGCTCCGGGAGTGCTGGCACACGCCAATATTCTCAACGGAATGCTGACCGGCCGGATGCTCTACACGCTGCCCGCCGCGGCCAATGGAATGATCGCGGCGGCGGCGGGACTGCTGGCCAGCGTGCTCTCGGCCACGCGCCGCCCGCGCGAAGCGGTGGTCGTGGTCCTCGGGCTGCTGCTCATCCACCTGCTGCTGGCCGGCTACGTGGCTTTCTACTACGCCTCGCTGTGGGTCGCGCTCACGCCGGCCCTCGCGGCATTGCTGCTGGCCTACGCGTCGATCGCGGTGTATCGCTACATGTTCGTCGACAGCGAGCGCCGCCAGCTCGCCACCGCGCTGGGCCAGTTCACCTCGCCCGACCTGGCCCGTCAGATGGCCGAAGACCCGGAACTCTGCCAGCGGGCCGAGTCACGCGAAGTCAGCGCCATGTTCACCGACTTGCGCGGCTTCACGACAATCTCTGAACGAATCGGGGCCGAACGCACGCAGCACGTTCTCAACGTCTGCCTCGGGCGCTTCACCGAAGTGTTGTTGCGCCATGAAGCCATGGTCAACAAGTTCATCGGCGACGGCATCTTCGCGTTCTGGAACCCCGTCATCCGCCCCCAGGAAGATCACGCGGTGCGCTCCTGCGCCGCCGCCTTCGACCTGCAACGCGCCCTCGAGCAGCTCAAGCAGGAGCAGCGCGGCCGCGACGACGTCTTCGAGGAGCTGATGCTTCGCATCGGCGTCGCCACCGGCAACGCCGTCGTCGGCCCGTGCGGATCTCAGCAGAAGTTCGATTACACCTGTATCGGCGACTCGGTGAACCTCGCCTCCCGGCTCGAATCCGCCAACAAGTTCTACGGCACGCGCATTCTCGTCGGCGGCCTGGCCCGCGATCGCGCCGGCGACGGCTTCACCTTCCGCCCGCTCGGCGGCGTGCAGGTCAAGGGAAAGACCGAGGCCGTCCCGGTCTTCGAGCTGGTCGGTCGCCGCGACGAAGTCAGCGGCGATCAACTGGCTCGCATCGAGCTGTTCGCGCGCGGCGTCGAGCACTTCCGCGCCCGCCGCTGGTCCGCGGCGCTGGAGTGTTTCCTCGAATGCCAGCGCCGCGATCCGTCCGACGTCGCCACACAGCGCTACCTCGAAGTCGTGCAACGCTACCTGCGCGAGCCACCGCCGGCGGACTGGAACGGCGCCATCGAGCTGACCGAGAAGTGACGCATGCGCTCGCCGACGGCGTGCCGATTTCGCGCGCGTTTCGCTTCGGGTACGCTACGGCCATGCTCGATCGCGGCCACTTGCTGACCGAACAGCTTCATCCCGACCCGCGCTCGCTCGACGCCTTGCCGCTGGCGGAGGCCTTCGACCAGCTCAACGCCGCCGACCGCGAGATCGCCCCGGCCGTCGCCGCCGCCCGCGCGCCAATCGTCGCCGCGGTCGAACGCGTGGTGTCAGCCTTCCAGCGCGGTGGCCGGTTGATCTACGTCGGCGCCGGGACCAGCGGCCGGCTCGGCGTGCTCGACGCCGCCGAGTGCCCCCCCACCTTCCGCACGCCGCCGGAGATGGTGCAGGGGGTGATCGCCGGGGGCGAGGCGGCGATGTTCCGCGCGGAGGCCGCGAGGTTCGCCTCGCGCCCCACCGCCTCGACGAACTCGACGGTGT
>CAYOHG010000665.1:0-1881 GCA_964403685.1 uncultured Planctomycetales bacterium | reverse complement strand
CCTGTACCGTCGCGAGATTTGATCTCTACTGGATCGCGGTGCACGCGGACCACAGCCGCCGGGGAATGGGCCGCAAACTCCTGGCTGAAACAGAACGGCGGATCGCCGCCGCAGGCGGCCGGCGCCTATACGTCGAGACTTCGTCGCGCTCGCAATATGCTCCGACCCGCGCGTTCTACGCGCGCTGCGGCTACCACGTCGAAGCCACGCTGGCGGATTTTTACGCGCCCGGCGACGGAAAGGTGATTCTGGTGAAGGCGCTGACGGTCTGAACGGCGACCATAGTAGAGCGGTCGCAAGCACCGTCCGCAGGCCGACATCCGCTCCCTGATGGTCGCGGCTCAGTCTCGTCGCGGCGCATCGCCCCAACGCTACTTGCTGGTCCAGGCGCTGTCGCCTTCGCGCGTCACCCACGACGTGTGGTAGCCCACGTCCTCCAGCCCCGCCGCGACCGTCGTCAGGCGGAATGCATCATACGCATCGCACATGACCGCCAGCTCGCTGGTGCGCTCGGTGCCGATCGAGGCCTGGTACGTGCCCGGGTGCGGGCCGTGCGTGATGCCCTTCGGGTGCAGGCTGATGGACTCCGAAGCGATCCCCTTGCGCGAGGTGAAATTGCCCTCGACGTAGTACAGGATTTCGTCCATATCCACGCTGGCGTGCGCATACGGACACGGAATCGCCTTGGGGTGATAGTCCACCTTGCGCGGCACGAACGAGCAGATCACAAACCCGTCGCCCGAGAAATTCGTGTGAATCGTCGGCGGCAGATGCACCAGCGCCGTCTTGGGCTGGAAATCGTGAATGTTGAACGCCACCGGGTAGACCATGCCGTCCCAGCCGACCACGTCCAGCGGGAAGTGCCGGTACTTGTGCACCGTCAGCTCGTCGCTCATCTTCGTCACCAGGGCAAACGGCGTCTGCTGCCGGCCCGCCTTGCCATTCACCGACAGCAGCTCAGTCGGCACGCGAAAGTCGCGATGCGAGAACGGCGCGTAGTCGGAAATCTGCCCCGAGGTCGTGCGGTAGTCGCTGGGAATGCCGATCCACGGCCGCCCCTCGAACACCAGCGCCGTCCCGCGATCGCCGTCGAAGTGCAGGCGGTACGGCGTCGAGATCGGGATCAGCACGTAGTCGTGCGGCTTGAACGGCAGGATGCCGTACAGGCTTTCGAGATAGCCGCTGCCTTCCTTGATGAACCAGCATTCGTCACCGTCGCCGTTCGAGAAGAAGCGCCCCGCCGGCTCGTTCGGCTTGACGATGCCGATCTGAAGGCTGCGGTTCACCAGCAGCGTGCGCCGGCCGGTGAGAAAATCGCCCGCCGGACGCATGTCCTGGCTTTTGAGGTGTCGGCGGTGCAGCGGCTGCTCGCGAACCAGTTCGAACGGGCAGAAGCCGGGCAGCTTGGCGGTCTCGACCTCGAATTCGTCCGTCGGCGGGATGCGATAGTACAGAATGGTGTACGGCCCGTTGAACCCCTGCCGGGTGACCATCTGCTCCATGAGCAGCTTTCCGTCTTCATCGTAGAACGTGATGTGCGGCTTAGGCGGCAGCTTGCCGAGCGCCATGCGGTGAATCATTTGATAACCTCCACGGGCCGCTCCGAAGGCTGAAAGCCGCAGCGGCGACAGCGAAACCGTCGTGTACCTGATTCGAGCCTATCCAGCGTATGCGCAAGCGTCAATCGCGGGGGTTCGAGAGACGGCACGCTCACGGAGAGGGTGACACGGCCTGGCGAAGCCAGGCCGCGGGAATGAAACGCGGCGGGCCGCCCAGCCGCCGGACGAAACCAGGGCCTCGCTGACGCGAGACACTGCCACACCCCCCGGCTGTGTCTTTCTCGCAACGCCTGGAGCACAGCCGCCCTCGGCTGTGTCTTTC
>CAYOHG010000664.1:0-1895 GCA_964403685.1 uncultured Planctomycetales bacterium | reverse complement strand
CCCACGGCCTGCGGCTGTAGATGGGCGCCACGGAGAATGGAGGATTGGTAATGCGCCTTCTGCCATTCGAATACGCCGTCCGCAATCTCGGCCGCTCGCCGTTGCGGCTGGTCGCGAGCGTGCTCGGCGGCCTGCTCGTCGTCGGCCTCGTGCTGGCGGCGGGCGGCTTCGTGCGCGGCATGGAACAGAGCCTCGCCGTCAGCGGCAGCCGCGACAACGTCATTCTCATGCTCGCGGGCAGCGAGGAGAGCATCGAGCGCAGTCAGCTCAATCAGAACGTGCCCGCGCTGGCGGCCGCGAGCATTCCCGGGCTGCGGCAGCGGCTTGGCGAAGCCTACGTTTCGCCCGAAGTGCACATGGCGCTGCTGGTGAAAACCGCCGCGAACGACCCGGTCGAGCGTCAAGCCGTGCTGCGCGGCGTCACGCCGGCGGCGTTCCTGGTCCATCCGCAACTGCGCATCACCGCGGGCCGGGCGCCGGCGGTCGGCGCGTACGAACTGCTTGCAGGGGACCTGGCAGCGACACGGCTCGGGTTGCCCGCCGAGGCGCTGGCCATCGGCAAGACGCTCTGGTTCGACAATCGCGCGTGGACGGTCGTCGGTCACCACAGCGCGCCGCACACGGTGATGGATGCGGAAATCTGGGTGCCGCTGGCCGACTTGCAGGTCGCGACGAAGCGCGACAATCTCTCCTGCGTCGTTCTCACGCTCGACACCGCGACGTTCAAAGACGTGGCAACGTGGTGTGCGCGGCGGCTGGACCTGGAATTGGTCCCGCTGCGCGAGTCGGATTACTACGCGAGTCTCGCGCGCTTCTATCGTCCGGTCCGGGCGATGGTCTGGGCCACCGCGATCCTGGTGGCGCTGGGGGGCATCTTCGGCGGGCTGAACACGATGTACGCCGCCTTCGCCGCCCGCGTGCGCGAACTCGGCGCGTTGCAGACGCTGGGCTATTCGCGGACGGCGATCGTCGTGAGCTTCTTGCAGGAGTCGCTGCTGGCCATGGCGGCGGGCGGGCTGTTGGCGGCGGTCATCGGACTGCTCGTGCTGGACGGCAGCGCGGTGCGATTCTCCATGGGCGCGTTCGCCCTGGCGGTCGACGCGCCGGTCATGATCGGCGGCCTGCTCGCGGGCCTGGCCCTGGCCGTCATCGGCGTGATTCCGCCGGCGTGGCACTGCCTGCGCCTGCCGATCGTGGAGTCACTGCGCGCGTCATGAGCATATGGACAAGCAAACTGAGACGGACCTCGAACGTGATTTCAATCGCGGAGCACCCATGAAAACATCCATTCTCTCTGTTGCCACCCTTGCCCTGTTGGCTGTCACTTTCGGCTGTGAACGCCGGGTCGATTCGGTCGCACCGCCGGCGGCAAGCCCTGTCGCGGCGCTGCCCGCCGACATGTTCCTGTCGGCACCCCCCGCCGGCGCGCGTGACGTCGGCGCGCTGAAGGAAGATACGACCGCATCCGGCGACGTGGTCGTACACGGGCGCATCGGCGGGCGGCGCGATCCGTTCGTCCGCGGCACGGCAGTCTTTCTGCTGACGGACATGAGCCTGCCCACGTGCGACATGGGGCCGGGTGACCAGTGCCCGACGCCGTGGGACTACTGCTGCGAGCCGAAGGACAAGCTCGCGGCCCATACCTGCACCGTGCAGATCGTGGGCGCCGACGGCCAGGCCCTGCCCATCGACGTGCAGGGTCAGCACGGGCTGGATCCCAAGGCGGATATTTACGTCAAAGGCAAGATCGCCGAACGCGGCGAAGGCGTGCTCGTGATCGACGCGGTGCAGATCTACGTGAAACCGGCGTAGTCGCGGCGGCGCGCGGCCCGCGCGCCTGCCCGGTGCAGCGCTTGCGGATCGCGGACGTGCGGCCTGTCCCCGCGGGCGCGACG
>CAYOHG010000663.1:1589-1900 GCA_964403685.1 uncultured Planctomycetales bacterium | reverse complement strand
CGTCGACGAGGTTCGCCGCGGAATCGGAGCCGACGCCCCCATCGGGCAACATTTCAAGAACCCCGGGGTCGGCTACGGCCGGAGCTGTTTTCCCAAGGACGTGCAGGCGCTGGTGAGCACCGCCCGACGGTTCGGCGTGGAGGCGGAGATCTGCGCCGCGGTGCATCGGCGGAATCTGGCCCAGCCACGCGGACTGGTAGCGCGGATCGTGGAGCGTTTCGGCGAGGATCTGCGTGGGCGCGCGTTTGTGATCTGGGGGCTGGCGTTCAAGCCCAACACCGACGACGTGCGCGAAGCGCCGGCCCTGATGA
>CAYOHG010000663.1:0-1579 GCA_964403685.1 uncultured Planctomycetales bacterium | reverse complement strand
CCTCACGGGTACGAGCCCCGTCACTCGCCAACGACGCCCCGGCCCTGATGATCGTGCGGGAACTGCTGGATCGCGGGGCCGCGGTCGCCGTGCATGACCCACGGGCGCTGGCGGCGGCGCGGCGCGTGCTGGGCGAGAGCGTGCGCTACTGCACCGACGCCTACGAGCCGCTGCGCGGGGCCGACGCACTGGTGACCGCGACCGAGTGGATGGAATATCGCAGCCCGGACTTCGACCGCCTGCGGGCGGAGCTGAAGCAGCCGGTCATCTTCGACGGCCGCAACATATACGATCCTACAATGATGAAGCGCCACGATTTTGAGTACTACAGTGTAGGCCGACCGCCAATGCTGCGCGGTTCGTAGCCGCGGGCGGCGGAGCCGCGGCGCCCGCCCGTGCTTGCCGGCGGCGAATGTAGCACTATCGTCTTGGCATGTACTCTCGTGATCCTGCGGAGGACGTCCTTTGCTGACCCCGCTCGATGAGGCCCGCAACCTGCTCGTCCGGCGCTGGGGCGAGATGGGCGGCTACTGGGGCATCAACCGCACCATGGCCGAGATCCACGCGCTGCTGTTCGTCTCGCACGAGCCGCTGTGCACCGACGACATCATGGAGCGGCTCCAGATCTCGCGCGGCAACGCGAGCATGAACCTGCGTGCCCTGGTCGACTGGGGCCTGATCCAGCGCGTTCACAAGCTTGGCGACCGCAAGTAGTACTTCCAGGCCGACGCTGACGTCTGGCGGATGTTCGAGACGATCATGCGCGAGCGCCGCCGCCGCGAAGTTGAGCCCATCATCGCCACGCTGGACCGTTGCATCGAGACGGTCCGCGAGAATGATCCACGGCTGAATGGCAACCCCGACGCGGCCCGCGAGTTCCGCAACCGCGTCAAAGCCCTGCGCGACTTTCTGGCCACACTGGGGATGCTGTTCGAACTGCTGATGGAGGCCGGCGGACGCGGGCTCGAGGCGCTCACCGGCGCGGTGCGCGCCCAGGCCAACCGCCCCCCGCCCCAGCCTGAGCCCCCGCCGGCGGCGCGAAAACGAAATCCCGAGGGCCGTTCGACGCGTCGCTGATCGGCCCGGACCGCGGCGCTGCTTACCCGGCGCGGTATGCTGCCGCGGCACTCGGCAACGGGAACTCATGATGACGGATAACGAACTGGCCCGCCTCTTGCGGGACACAGCCCTGCTGCAAGGCGACTTCACCTTGCGATCCGGTCGCAAGAGCCGCTACTACCTGGACAAGTACCTGTTTGAGACCCAGCCGCTCTTGCTGCGAGAGCTGGCGCGCTGCTTGGCTCGACACGTCGGTCCGGGCGTCGCGCGAATCGCCGGCGCGGAGTTGGGCGCCGTCGCGCTGGCGGCCGCGACCAGCCTCGAGACGGGGTTGCCCTTCGTCATCGTGCGCAATTCGAAAAAGGCCGACTACGGCACAGGAAAGCTGATCGAGGGACGACTGGAGCCCGGTGAGCGCGTCCTGCTCGTGGAGGACATCGCCACCTCCGGCGGCCAGGCGGTCGAAGCGATCAAGACGCTGCGGAACGCCGGCGCGGTCGTCGACCGTGTGGTCGTGGTC
>CAYOHG010000662.1:0-1908 GCA_964403685.1 uncultured Planctomycetales bacterium | reverse complement strand
GCCAGGCGCAGCGCCCGCCCGCGCCCGTGCAGGTCGAGCGGTACGTTGAGCGGGACCGGCGTCATCGGCCAGACATGCCCCACCTGCGGCGCGTGCAGAATCGGCACGTTCGCTCGGCCGGCGGCGCGCAGGTGATAGCCCAGCAGACGCAGCACTTCGTCGGCCTGCTGCTCGCGGCCCGCGTGAAAGTCGCCCAGCAGCACACCGGCGATGGACGCGAACCACCCTGCGTTCGTGAGGGCCGCCAGATGGCGGTCGTTTCGGTACGCCGGCTCGTTCAGGTCCTCCAGCAGCAACCACGCATCCGGCCGCAGCAGCCGCCGCGACCAGCGCGTCGCAGCCAGCGCCGCGAGCACGCTCAGGCAGCCACCGACAACGCGCACCGGCCCCGGCCGCAGACGTCCGGCCAGCCGTGTCAGATGTATCACCGGCTCGGCGAGCAAGCGTTTCCCATCCCCATCCGCCGGGCAGCCGTCCAGACGATCCAGCAGCGTCGGCAGACTGCGCCAGAATCGGGTGATCGCCTCCAGCGCGGCGCAGCGCGGCGTAATCTTCCAGGCCAGGTAATTCGGGCACAGCCAGTACAGCCCGCGCCCGCCGCGCGGCACCGACGCAACCGCGTTGACCAATCCGGTCAGCTCGCTGAACCCGAGCACCCAGACCCGCCGCGGACGGCGTGCCAGCACCGCCCAATCGATCCTCGGCAACAAGCGTGACATCCAGCCCCCGCCCGACAGGGCGACGATGGCGCGCGTCTGCGGGTCGCGCAGCGCATCCGTCAGATCGCGCACGCGCTCGTCGTCATCGTTGCGCCCGCCATGCTCCGGCCGCTCCGTTGTGCGCAGCACGCGTTGAGAGGCCGTCAGGCGATACGGGGCCGGCAGCGCCGCGGCGATCCGTTCGAGATGTTCCGCGACGTTCGCGTCGCCGCAGCGCGTCAGGTCCTTGTCAAGCGGATTGGCCCAGGTTCCGACGTGAATACGCGGGGAGGCCGGCCGCGGCCGCGTTGTAATTCTCATCATCGCTCCTGCGCAGGTGAGGCGAACATGGTACGCGGATTCTGCGTGCCGACCTGCGTGGGCGACAGACGGCTTGTACTCGACGGCGCCGCGTTTCAGCGCGCCCGCGGACTGGGCGAGCTCGCCGAAAGGGCGCTCCGCGAGAGGCTTGAAGCCGATTGTCGCCGGCGCGATGCAAGCGTGATGAGCATGACCGATGCCACGATGACCGTCGCGGCCAGCAGCACGCCGCGGGTCAGCAGCTCGCCGCCGAGCACCGCACCGAGAAACACCGCGACCAGCGGATTCACGTAGGCGTAGGTCGAAACGACGGTGGGGGCGGCGTGCCGCAGCAGCCAACCGTAGCAGGTGAAGGCCAGCACCGATCCGAACGTGACCAGGTAGGCCAGCGAGAGCCAGGAGCGCAGCGTGACGTCCGCAAGGTTGAGCTGCCGCCACTCGCCGAAGGCGCTGCCGAGCAGCAGGAACAGCGCGGAGGCCGCCAGCATCTGCATGGCGGTTGAAAGGAACACCGATTCCGGCAACCCGGCGCTGCGCGAGAAAAGCGAGCCAAACGCCCAGAACGAGCACGCGGCCAGCAGCGCGATCCCCCCGCCCAGGTGCACCGGCTCGTCGCCGCTGAGGGCGCTGGGGCCGATGAGAATGTAAACCCCGGCGGTTCCGACGGCGATTCCGATGGCGGCCAGCGCGCCGGGCCGGGGCCCGCGGAAAACGAGCCAATCGAGCAGAGCGAACCAGATCGGTGTGGTGGAGACGATCAGTGCAGTCGTGCCCGAGGGCACGTATTGCTCGGCCCAGCAGACCAGGCCATTGCCGCCGACGAGCATCAGGCAACCGCTCAGGCCGGCGCCGCGCCAGTTCGCCGCCGTTGCGGCGCGGCGCGCCGTGC
>CAYOHG010000661.1:0-1917 GCA_964403685.1 uncultured Planctomycetales bacterium | reverse complement strand
GGCGCCTCGGCGTGCCTGCGCCGCGGTGTGCGCAGGATGGCCCAGTGAAACACCGCGTGAGGGGAGGCAGCAGGAATGTCAGACTACATCACTCAGCGCCGCGAACGCGTCGCCAGTGCCTGGAAGCTCGCCGATGAGATCGTCCTCATTGGGGCCGGCGAGCCGATCCCCATCCCCGGCGGCGCCGATCAGCGCTACCCGTTTCGCGCGCACCCGGAGTATCGCTACCTGACCGACCACGACGTTGCCGGCGGCGTGCTGGCATACGACCCGCACACCGGCTGGGTCAACTTCGCGCCACCGTTGACCGAAGACGATCTGGTCTGGGAAGGCAAGACTGCCAGCGCGGGCGAACCGCTGGCCCAACTGGCTGGCTGGCTGGCGGCTCGCCGCGGCCGCAACCTGGTGCTGCTCGGAGTCGAGTTGCCGGGTGTCAGCGGCGATCGGGAGCACGCCGCCGCGCTGCGCGAAGCGCTATTACAGGTGCGCCGCTCCAAGGATGAGGTCGAGCTGGGATACATGCGGCGAGCGGCGGCAGCGACGGTCGCCGGCTACGCGGCGCTGCCGGGCCTGATTCGCTCGGGAACGACCGAGCGGCAGCTCCAAATCGAACTGGAGGCGGCGTTCTTTCGCGCCGGGGGCGACGGCACGGCCTACGGCAGCATCGTGGGAGCCGGGGCCAACTCGATCGTCTTTCATTTCACCCCGACGACGCGCCCGATGCAGGCCGGCGAGCTGCTGCTGATCGATGCAGGTGCCGAAGTGAGCGGCTACGCCTGCGACGTCACGCGCACCTATGCGGTCGGCGGTAAGCTGTCTCCGCGGCAACGCGCCGTTTACGACATCGTCCTGGAGGCGGAGAAGCGCGGCATCGAGCGCTGCCGGGCCGGAGCCGAATTCCGCGAGATTCACCTGGGCGCCTGCCGAGACATGACCGAAGGACTGATCCACCTGGGGCTGATGCGCGGCAGCGCGGACAGCCTGATCGAGCAGGACGCGCACGCGCTGTTTTTTCCGCACGGCGTGGGTCACCTGGTCGGGCTGGGCGTCCGCGACGCCAGCGGCTACCTCCCGGGCCGCAAGCGCAGCGAGCGCCCCGGCCTGCGCTACCTGCGGATGGACCTGCAATTGCTCGATGGCTTCGTCACCACCATTGAGCCCGGGCTGTACTTCATCCCGGCGCTGCTCGCCAAGCGCGAGAACCGCGAGCGGTATCGAGATGCCATCAACTGGTCCGAGGTGGACGACTATCTGGACTTCGGTGGTATCCGCATCGAGGACGATGTGCTGGTCACGCAACGGGGGCCGCAGGTGCTGACGGCGGAGATTCCGAAGTAGCCGGACCGCTAGCGAATGCGACGACCTCCACGCGGATCCCCTGCTGGGCGCGAACGCGCGAAGCGAACCGGCCCGCCGCCTCGGCATCATCGAAAAGCCGGAACAGCGCGGAGCCCGAGCCGCTCATCGCCAACGGCCCGGGCTGCTCGTGCCGGACCGTTCTCCATAACGAACACAGCTCGGGGCAGACCGAAAACGCCGGCCCTTGCAGGTCATTGTGCAACACCTCCATTACCGCGCTCAGCGGGCGCGATTGAATCGCCTGCCAGACCTCCTCGTTGCTGGCGCGCGGGAACGGCCGCTCGGCTCGCGCGTACGCCGCGTACACCTCCCGCGTGGAGCAGTGCAGCGGCGGCAGCAGCAGCGCGACCCAACCGCGCGGCAGCCCGCCGAGATCGTCGACACGCTCGCCGCGGCCGCGCATACGGCAGACCGACGAATGCAGAAAGAGCGGTACGTCCGAACCAAGCTGGGCCGCGAACGCCGCCAGTTCAGCCCGCGACAGACCGAGCGACCAGAGTCGATTCAACGTCCTCAGCGTCGCCGCCGCGTTGGAGCTGCCACCGCCAAGCCCCGACC
>CAYOHG010000660.1:0-1921 GCA_964403685.1 uncultured Planctomycetales bacterium | reverse complement strand
GCCTTATGGTTTGGAATCGAGGATCCGCTGCGCCATGTCGACGTAGTACTTCGGCGCGCCTTCCATCTTGACGACTTCTTCAGCCGCCTTGCGACCGCCGGCCTGATCACCCTTGCTCATCAGGCAATACGCGATCGACACCTTGGCGTAGGCGCGCGTCTTCACTTCGCTGGCCGACGCCACCGCCTTGCCGAACAGCGTCAGCGCGGTGTCCAGCTCGCGGCGCTCCTGGTACAGATCGCCGAGCGCGTTGTACGCGTCCGCCAGGATGTTCCCCTTGAAACCGGCGGTTTCGGCCTTTGCCAGGGCCTCCTCGGCCGGCTTCTGCTCGCCGCGCAGCGCGCGGATCGCCGCCAGCTTGGCGTTCGCCTCGGGGTCGGCTGGGTTGGACTTCAGCGCCGCGGTGACCATCGGAAGCTCCGCGTGGGACCACTGGATGCGCTGCGCCGTGTCGAGGAACGGCTCGGGCGGGCTGTACCCGCCCATGCGGCCGACCTGCTCGCCGCCGGCGGTCACGAACAGGATCGTCGGATAGCCGCTGACGCCGTACTTCTTGGCCAACTCGACGCCTTCCTTCTCGGCGTTCACCTTCACAGAGACGATCTTCTTGGAGAACTCGACCACCGCTGCGTTGGAGTAGGTCTCCTTGTCGAGCACTTTGCACCAGCCGCACCAGTCGGTGTAGAAGTCCACCATGATGAGCTTGCCGGACTTCTCCGCCTCGGCCTGAGCCGCCGCGTAGTCTTTCGCCCAGGCAATCTCCTCGCCCGCCCGTGCAGGTACGACCGCCAGCAGCCCCACGAGCGATAGCACGATTACAGACTTCATGCGCGTTCTCCAGAAGCACAACCCCGCAGCGCGCGACATTGCGCGCCGGCGGATCGCTTGTTCGAGGATGATATACCCGTCGCGGCGGCCGCCGTAAGCCGATTCCGGCGAAGGTCGCGGCCCATTCCGCCGCCGGTCAGGGTTCCAGCGCTTTGCGGGCGGCCTCGACGTACTCGGGCGGCGCCCCTTCCAGCTTGGAAAGAGCCCGGGCAACCTCCCGCTTTTTGGCCTTGTCGCCGGTGGTTTCGTAACACTCCATCAGCCGGAGCTTCGCGTGCGCCCGGATCAGGGCCTCGCGGCCGGTCCGATCGGCTTCCTTGAAAGCCTTGATCGCCGCGTCGAGCCGCTTGTTCGCCCGGTGGTTCTCAGCCACATTCAGGAACGCGCGGCCGACGTTCGGACCGCTGGCGGCGTTCTTCACGGCCGTCTGGAGCGATTCCTCCGCGGCCTCGAACTCGCCGCGCACGCTCTGGGCCAAGGCCAACTCGCCGGCGGCCTTGCCATCGCCGGGGTTCTTCCGCAGGTCCGCCTGCGCCTGCATCAGCGTGGCCAGCGTGACCTGATTGAGCTTGGTGCGGAATTCGTCCGGCGGCAGGTATCCGGACCAGCCATCGGCCTTCTTGCCGGTCGCGTCGACGAACAGTATCGTGGGCAGCCCCTGCACGCCGTACTTCGCCGCCAGCTCGCGACCGTCTTTTTCCGTGTTCAGTTTGAGCGGCACAACCTGCGCCGCCGTCTGGATCACGCTGTCCTGAGTGTAGACATCGCGGTCCAGTCTCTTGCACCAGGTTCACCAATCGGCGTAGAAGTCGATCATGATCAGCCGTCCGCTGATGGCTGCCTGCATCCGGGCCGACTCGTAGTCCTTGGCCCAGGGCATCTCGCCGGCCGACACCGGCGCGACCATCAGCAGCGTCAACAACCCTGCCGTCGACATTCTCATGCGGATCCTCCCAGTCGAGTTGAAGCGGTGCCGCAGACGCGCGTTTCGCGCCTCGACCGCAGAACGAACCGCGGCATCATAACCGACGGTGCCCACCCCCCGTCCATAGAGAATTCGCCGGCGGCGGTCGCGACGGTGACGCCGCCGTTC
>CAYOHG010000659.1:0-1954 GCA_964403685.1 uncultured Planctomycetales bacterium | reverse complement strand
AGGCCATCGGCGGCTCGTCCGGCGGGGTCGCTTTCATCTTCGTCATCTACGGGGCCGCGGTGGGCGTCGTCGGCAGCCTGCTGGGGGCGCTGCTCGGCACGCTGTTCGTCTGGAACATCAACAACATCCAGGACTTCCTGATCTCGATCAACCCGGCCTGGCGAATGTGGGATTTCAAGGTCTACTCGTTCGACAGCATTCCGACCCAGGTGGCGCCGTTCGACCTGGTCGCCGTCGTCCTGTTCGCCATCCTCTCCGCCACCGTCGGCTCGCTCGCGGCCGCGTGGCGCGCCGGCAACATGCAGCCGGTCGAGGCCATTCGCTATGAGTAGCGCCGCCGCCACGACCCGCCCCGCCGCGCGATCCACCGGTGCCAGTGCCGCGGGCGACGCGGCTGCGCTGCTGCGAGCGGACACACTACACAAGACCTACCGACTGGGGCGCGCCCCGATCGAAGTGCTTACCGGCTGCTCGCTGACGCTATCGGCCGGCGAGATGATCGCGATCATGGGCAAGTCCGGCAGCGGCAAGAGCACCCTGCTGCACCTGCTGGGCGCCCTGGACGTTCCACAGCGCGGCCAAGTGTACTTTCGCGGTGAACCGGTTTTCGCGCCGCCGGACGGTCGACGATTCCGCGCGAGCTTCACCGATGTGTTCTCCGCGGCTGAGCGCCGCCGGAACTGGCTGCGCTGCACGCAATTCGGCTTTGTCTTTCAGTTCTACCACCTGCTGCCCGACCTCAACGTGCTGGAGAACGTGCTGCTGCCGCGAATGGTCTCGGCCGGCTGGCTGGCGTGGCGGGCCGTGAAACGCACCGCGCGCGAAGACGCCCTGGCCATCCTGACGCGCGTCGGCCTCGGGCATCGGCTCAAGCACCGGCCGGCGGAGCTATCCGGCGGAGAGCGGCAGCGCGTCGCGATCGCCCGTGCGCTGGTGCACAGGCCGGCCGTCCTGCTGGCCGACGAGCCGACCGGCAACCTCGATGCCGCCGCCGGCCGCGGCATCATGGACATGCTCAAGAGCCTGCACGCCGACGGGCAGACCATCGTGCTGGTCACGCACGACGAGAGCGTCGCGGCCTACGCAGGCCGCCGGCTGCTGCTGCGCGACGGTGCCCTCGAACCCTTGAAGTGAATCAGGCCACACCCACCTCAATCGGCGGCGGGATCGGCCGGCTGCGGCGGCGTACCGGCTTGCCAGCGTTCGAGAAAGCGGCCGAGTTGCGCGCGCAGCGGGTCCAGCATCGGTGAGAGCACGAACGATCGCTGCGGCTCGAACAGCAGCGGGATCTCCTGCCCGAACAGCGACGCGGTCAGGATCGTGCGGCTCCGCTCGCCGTGCGTGCCGAAGACGAAAAGCTCCTCGTCGCGCACTTCCGCGCCGACGCCCAGCCGCGTGTAGTCGAGCCGATTCGGGATGATCGCCGGCAGCGCGAACGGCAGCGCCCGTGCCGCAATCTCGCGCAGCAATCGCCCTTCGATCCAGTTGGGCGTCTCGACCGCGTCGGCGACGACCGCCGAGCCCTCCGCGCGGATCAGCCGGTTGTCGCGAATGGTCAAGTTGTCGATCTCAACGCGCAGGTCGCCGGTCATCACGCCCCAGCCAAGCGCGCGCGTCAGTCCCTCGAGTGAAACCGACTCGCCCTGCCCACCGGCGACGAACCGTGCGATTCCGTCCGGTGTCAGGTCCGCCTCGCCGATTTCCAGCGACAACCGGCCCTGGCCGCCGGAAACACCCCACGTCGCCAGCACGTCGGACAACTCCAGACCGTCCAGCAGTCCACGAAAACGCAGCCGCGCCGGCCGGCCGCGGTCGATCTGAAGCGAGATCAGCTCCAGCTCGGGAAAGCGCCCGCGCCACGGCCCCGGCGACAGGTTCGCCGTGCACTCGGCCAGGCCCAGGTCAAAGCAGCTCCCGCTGACGAATAGCGCCGGCCCGTCGTCGGCTTCCTGAT
>CAYOHG010000658.1:0-1958 GCA_964403685.1 uncultured Planctomycetales bacterium | reverse complement strand
GTCTACGGTGCTGAACTTGGCTGCGGCGCCACCGGTCCAGACGACGAATTCCGTATTGGTCCCGCCGGCGATTCCGGCCTCGTCGGCCCGGAGGAACGCCAATGGGTGCCCGTCGACAATCTTCACGAGCAGGGTCGCATCCGTCACGTTCAACTCGTTGGTCGAATTGGCCGCGCCGTCATGCGGACGTTGCAGGAAGGCTGTGTTGTACAGGTTGTTGTCGACGATGTACCGCCCGATCGCCAGCGCCAGCGCCGCATCGACACCCGGTTTGATCGGCAACCAGGTGCCTTTCGACGCTGCCACGTTGCAGTGCGGGTCGACGACGTAGAGCTTGCCGCCGCGCTCGACCATCTCGATCACCTTGCGCGCCAGCGGCAGGAACGGGAAGTTTGCGGAGCACGGATCGGAGCCGAACCAGAGCACGAAGTCCGCATTCAGAAGGTCGGGTTTGGTGTGATCTTTGAAGGATGTCGCGATGCCGTTGCCGGTCAGCAGTTCGTGAGCCGTGTGATGGCTTTCCTCGCAGATGCTGGTGTGGTCGTGGCGGGCGTTGACCGTGCCGACGACGTTCTTCCAGAACAGGTCGGTGAAGCGCGACTGCTGATTGCGCCCGCCGGAGAACATGATCTGGTTGACTTTCTTGCCCAGTTCCGGTGCGGCCGCATCGATCGGCGTGTTCAAATCGCGGAGCGATGCCAGCTTAGCGCCGATTTCAGAAAGAGCCTGTTCCCATGAGATGGTCTGCCACTGCCCTGAACCACGCGGGCCGACGCGCTTGAGTGGCTCCTTCAGCCGATAGGGATCGTATAGCGACTGCATCCCCGCGAGCCCCTTCGCGCACAGCGTCGCCGGCAACAGCCGTGCTGCGGCAACGTCGGTCTCAAAGGGCAGGTGGGTGTCCGAGTTGCACGGGTTGAACGGGTTGCCGTCGATCTTGACGAGCACGCCGTCCACAACCTTGCAGCGAATGCCGCAGCGTCCGTGACAGCCCTGGCAGGTGCTGTATTTGATCTCGACGCGCGCGTCGGTTTCGATCAGCACGGGATCGCCGAAGCTGGCAGCCAGGGCCTGATTCTCGCGGAAAAAGAACCCGCCGAATGCAGCGCCGACCGCCAGCGCACTGCCAAGCTTGAGAAACGAGCGCCGGTCCAGTTCGGAGCTTCCCCGATTGATCGCATGAGCGCTACGCATTGGTTTGGATTTCGTGGCTACCACGGTTCAATCTCCTGATGGCCGGACGTAGAACCCGAGCGACCAATCGCCGCTGTGACAGTATGTGCAGCTACCCGCTGCTCCGATGTTGCGCTCGACGTTGACAGGCTCGCGCAGCCCGCCGGCGGAGTAACTGAGGAAATCCGCCCTGTCCCTGTGGCAGCTCGCGCAGCGCGCGTTCCCCTCGCCCCACGACCTGAACAACATCGTCGAGTGGGCGGCCGGAGTGACGCCGTCCAGAGCGACTTCGTTGGTTCGGTCACCATGACAACTGATGCAGTCGGCGTTGTAGTACTGTGAGCCGCTGTCGTGAATGCCGACCAGGTCCAATCCGATGCTCTTGGCCGGCAAGCCAACGGTGACCTTCGGCGTTTGATCGTCGCCGCCGGCGTTGTCGTTGCCGCTTCCCCCACCGTCGCCGCCGTTATCGTTCGTGTTATCGCCGCCGGCGTTGTCGTTTCCGTTGTCGTCAACCACGCCATTGTCATTGCCGTTGTCATCGGAGGGCGGGCTGAACCACGGACAGCCGCCCAGCGACACCGCCGAGACGGCAAGCAGGGCCGCTACTGCGAGCCTGAAGTATGACGTCATATCGAGCTCCTTATTTTCCTCAACCAGTAGGCCGCCGGCGTCGGGCCGTGCTCTTGCTGGGCGGTTTGCGCGAAGTGGACGCAGCGGATCGGGTACGCGTACGCGTCCCCCGCTTTGAGTCCGACACGAACCGGGCAAGCAGTCCCGTACTC
>CAYOHG010000657.1:0-1968 GCA_964403685.1 uncultured Planctomycetales bacterium | reverse complement strand
GGCCTGCACCCCGAAGCTCAGCAGCGGTCCGCCGCGCATCGCCAGGTGCGCGGCGGAAGCGGCCTTCACCAGCGCGTCGTACTTCTCGAACGAAGCGCCCTGCTCCTTGGGTTGCAGCTCGCGCCATGTCAGCGGCAGCCGGACGTGATCGAAAACCTTGTTCAGTCCCGCTCCGATGAGCTTGCCGGGGGTCGGCGCCGGCGTGGAAACGCCGAGGAACCCGCGCGCGAACCCGCCAGCCTGCTGCCGCCGTCCCAGGAAGATGCCGGCGTGAAAGCGGCACATTTCGTCGGAAGCCGCCAGCCCATGGATCAGCGATTGATCGGCACGGGCCGCCGCCGCGGCCGGATCGTCGCTGCCTTCCAGCGCGGCGCTGAACTCGTCGCGGGCCGCGTCGATCCGCGCGGCGATCGGCTCCATGCCGGCGTAGTCGTAGAGCCCCCACTCTTCGCGCTTGATGCTCAGTCGCAGCAGCCGCTGGCGGGCCAGCTCGACGTGCAGGTGATACGGTTCGTCACGCGGCAGCAGCCGCGTCGTCTCGAGCTGCACGCACCCGCGGGGACCGACCGGCCATAGCAGCGACAGGCCCAGCGCGTCGGTCGAACGCGTCGTGCAGGTGATCTGCCGGGCATCCGCGTGAATCTCGCCGCGCACGGGCACGCCGTCGGCACCAACCAGATGGGCCCCGCGCAGTTTCGGCGATTCGGCGCCGCCGGCCGGTGGAAACCAGATGAAACGGTGCACGCGCCGCGATCTCCGCGTCGGACCGGCGGCTGCACGCGAACGGATCCGCCGGTGATTTCCTCGAACCTGTCATCCTACCGATTCGCGCACGCCGCGGACAGACCCGCGGCGCTCCCCGAGCCCGTCGACCGGCTCTATGCTATTCGCGGCGCACTATCCGGAGATGGCGAATGCGAATCGCACGGGTCCAGATTACCAACGGGCAAACCTGCCACGCCGCAATGGTCTCAGACCGCCGGGCCCGACCGCTGCAAGGCGACCTGTTCGGCCGGTTTTCCGCGGGCGAGGCCACCGTTGAAGTCCGCCGGCTGCTCGCGCCGCTCGACCCGCCGAACATCTTCTGCATCGGCCGGAACTACCGCGCCCACGCCGAGGAACTGGGTAACGTGGCTCCCGAGCAACCGCTGATTTTCCAGAAGCCCACTACGGCGCTGCTGGACCCGCAGGGCGAGATCGTGCTGCCGCGCTGCGCGCCGCAGCAGGTCGATTATGAGGGCGAACTGGCGATTATCGTGGGCCGCAAGGCGCGCAACGTGCCGGAGTCGGCGGCCCTCGACTATGTGCTGGGCTACACCTGCGCCAATGACGTCTCGGCGCGGGACTGTCAGAAGAGCGACAAGCAGTGGGCCCGCGCTAAAGGATTCGACACCTTCTGCCCGCTCGGCCCGTGGATCGTCACGCCGGACGAGTTCGACCCGAACAATTGCCGGCTGCGGACGCGCGTGAACGGCGAAGTTCGCCAGGACGCTCGCAGCAGCCAGATGATCCACTCCTGCGCGCGGCTGGTCAGCTACCTCTCGCAGCAGTTCACGCTGCTGGCGGGCACACTGATCCTCACCGGCACGCCCGAAGGCGTCGGCGCCGGACGCAACCCGCCGGCATTCCTGCGCGCCGGCGATGAAGTCGAGGTCGAAATCGACGGCATCGGCCGGCTGGCCAATCGGGTCGTCGCCGGCGAGTAAACGTGTGGCGTGCCGCCGGAACGTTTGCTACACTGCGTCGCGGCGTCGCCGGGAAGACCTGGTCCGCGCGTCGCGTCTCGTTGCGGATCGCCCCCGCCTGTGACGGTTCCGGCGTGCGTTTGCGTTCCACGCAATTCGTCTGAGCTGGCTGTCGCGAGCCTGTCGCACTGGACAGCGCGTTGATTCGCTCGCCATCGGGCGCGTGGTTGTATGTATTCGCAGACCCGCCGAGCTGTCGCCGGCGCGATGCGCCTGTTTCTGG
>CAYOHG010000656.1:0-1985 GCA_964403685.1 uncultured Planctomycetales bacterium | reverse complement strand
TAAAGCTCGCTGCGCTCAGCGAGCAGCCCGCCGCCGACAACTCAGATCCGGCGCAATCCGCCGCGTGGTCGGCATCGAGCCCATCGACGGCGCCGAGCATGCCGGTTGAACGCGCTGGCGACGTGGCCGTCGACACGGATGCACCTACGGCGGCGGCGAATGAGAGTGGATCGGCTGAGTCACTGCCCAACACGGATGCGGATGGAGCGCGTCCGAAACTGTGGAGCGGTGACGAGCAGCTTCGGGTGCTTGATCCGCGATCCGAGGTAACCGACCCGGTGGCGGGCGACGCCGCGGCATCGCCCGACGTAGCGGCGCTGGCCGAACTCGAAGGGACTGGGGACGCGGCCGTGGACAACGCGGCCGAGGACGCCTTTGTGTTGATCGAGGACATCGAGCAGAACCTGCCGGGGCCGCAGCCAATCGAGTTGACCGACTTGCCGCCGGGCGCGCAGCTCGCGGACGTGTTTGTCGACGTCAACGAGGAGATGACAACGCCCCAGGATGCTCCCGTCAATCCGGTGTTTGACCGCGCTGAGTTGAAGCACGGAGAGCGGGAAGTCGTGCCCGCTAGGGGCGTGGAGGTGACGGGCCCGGCGGAGGTCGGTCCAGGGCGCTTTGTGCCCACGACGGAAGGGAGTCTGGCCGAGCAGTCGGCTGGATCACTCGGTTTGCTGGCCAGTCTCTGGGGGCTGGTTCGTGGTTGGGCTGGCGGTCGGCGCGAGGGCGCGGTCGATCCGGAAAAGGAAATGGCCAAACAGGAGCATCGCAAGTGAGCATCGCGCTTTCACGGCCAAGCTGCCACGAGCATTCGTCGGCCGCGCTACATCGCCGGTGGCGCCGCTCGGGCGGGGTGTGGAGTCTCGCCGGTGCGTGGACGCTGCTTGCGGGTCTTTCGACCGGCGGCCTGTTCGATTTGGGCGTCGTGCCGGCCGCGAATGCGAACCCGCCAAGCGGTGCGGTCACATCCGAGCTATCGGATCTGCTCGGTTTTACCGTTCCGCTACAACGATCCACGCTCGCCAGTCCGCAGACCGGGCGCGTCGCCGCGGTGCACGTGGGACTGGGCGCCCGCGTGCGCACTGGCGACGTGCTCGTTCAGCTTGAGGACGACGCACAGCGCGCCCGCGTAGCCATCGCCGAAGCGCTGGCTGCGTCGGATTTGGAGATTCGTGTCGCACAGACCCGCCTGGAACAAAGCCGCAGCGAGCTCAGCCGGCTGGAAGGACTGGAGCTTAACCGGGCGGCGACAGCCAAGGAACTGATCGACTCCCGCGCCGAGTTGCAGGAAGCCGAGCTGGAGCTCTCGCTGGCGCAGTTTCGGCGCGAGCAGGCGGCCCGCGACGCGGCCCTGCAGCGCGCAGTGCTGAACGAATACCAGATTCGCGCACCGTTTGACGGCTACGTCAGCGAGAAGCTGCACGACGTCGGCGAGACGATCGAGCCCGGCGACGGGATTCTGACCATTGTGCGGGTGGATTCACTTGACGTGGTGGTCGATTGCCCGATCGGTCACGCGCTGACGCTGCAACCGGATCAGGTTGCGCTCGTGACCTGCGCCGCCCGGCGCGGTGATGTGCGCGAAGCCCGGGTTGCGTTCGTCAATCGCGTTGCCGACGCCGCCAGTCAGACCACCAAGGTGCGCCTGCGGCTGGACAACCCGGGGCTGGAGTGGCCCGCCGGCGCCGCCGTGGTGGTGCGGTTCGGGACCGCTGCCGAGGATGCGAAGCGCGGCGCGGCCGACGAAAGTGGCCGGCGGGTCGGCGGCTCGACCGCGCAGGCGTACGAGCCGCTGGAGCATAGCGGCGCGAGCAGGGAGACTCGACCATGAGTGCGGGGCGTGAAGGCGTGGACCTGTTTCAGGACGGCGAAGTCGTCGAGCTGTTGACCGAGCTGGAACGCAACACGAGCGAAGAGATTCGCATGCGCCGGGCGCATTTCCGTGTGCAGATCAAGGCGCCGGTCGTGTTGCGCCCGGCCAGCGC
>CAYOHG010000655.1:0-1985 GCA_964403685.1 uncultured Planctomycetales bacterium | reverse complement strand
TACGGAATCTCCCACCCGGCGGGGACGTTGGTCATGCCTTCGCCCGGATCCTGAACGACAGCCCCCCTGGGATACCAGTAGACAATCTCGCGTGACTGTCGGTCGTTCAATCGGGCCACGTGACCGTCAAAGAACATCGCATTGATGCTGCCGCGATTGGAGGCGCAGTCGGTAGGCTCGTCTGTCGAAGGGCGGTTGTGTCGATAGCTGATGGTCAGGTTTCGCCCCTTGGCAGGCGGATCCGGCCCCGCGCTCACAACCTGGCCATCCCAGTTGACGCTTCCTTGCCTGACACCATACGACGTTTCACCGCACCACCATGCGCCGGAGGAGGTGAACGAACCAAACAACGGGGTAAGCGGGTTGGGATCGAAGTCAATCCCATCTTCGTCCAGATAACGCATTCCGTCAGCGGCCATCACTTTGCGAGCAGGGTCACCCAACAGGCCGATACGAGAGTAATAGGACTGCACAAGCACCGTCCAGTTGGGGTCAGCGGCCGCAGCCTGTACGGTCTTGATCAGCCCAGTCTCGCTGGTTCCAGAGGCGATCACGATTCCCTTCTGCTTTTGGCCCCACCACTGAAAGTAAGCGGGCATCAGGTAGCTGATCGGAATCCAGCCCTGCGCGCTTAGCGCGAGGAAATCGGCCTTGTCGGCGCATGCGTTCAGCCCATTGCCATAGTAGTTGTCGACCCAGTAGCCCTCCGACGACGGGCAGGCGTAACGGTTGAACAGCTTCTGCATCCGCTTCGCTCGATTCGAACCCAGGTCCACGTCGCCTCGCAATCCAGGGGACATCCAGTCGAACATCTGCGTCGGGTTCCGGCCGGAGCGTAAGCTTGGCAGATCATCGTCTGCCAGCATCAGTTCGAGCTTGAAATTCGCCCCGCTGGTGTTCACGCCGGGTATCCAGTCGTTCTCCTGCGTGCCGTACGTGATCACGCCGGTTCCCAGCGAGTGCAACTGCACCGCGCACTTGGCCGTGCGGGCCGCGTCTCGGGCCTGGGTCAGGCTGGGCAGCAGGATCGAGATCAGCAGGGCAATGATCGCGACCACGACCAGCAGTTCGATCAGCGTGAACGCTCGGCGCCGGGTATTCGACATCACGTTCCTCCTGCGAAACCACGACCAAAGCCGCGGGCTACTCCGCGACGCTTACGCGAAGCGAGTTCAGGTCGACCACCTTGTTGATGTCCTTGAGTTCTTTGACCACGCCGAGTTTTCGGCGGCTCACGTACCATTGGCCATCGTCTTCATTAAGATAGCAGGGCACAAGCGTCGCCTCGCCCGTCTCGGGGTTCTTGGCCGGAAGTACGTTGATACCGCGACCGCGAGGAATCTCATAGAGCTTGCCGGTCGTCACGTCGACGTATTGCAGCGGCTCCTTGTACGGCCGCGGCTTGCCGAAGCCGGATTGCCAGAAGAACACCCCGCCCGCGAGCACCAACAGGCTCACCGCCAGGATGATCTTGTTGCGCTGGCTCAAGACGCAGACCCTTCCGACGCCTCGACTTGCCGACGTTGTGACCTGTCGCCGTTGCAGCCGGCCGGCCTTCCGCCTCGCCGCCGGCGGACCTTTCACCCGATTTCGCACCGCCGGCAAGACGCTACGGCTGGTAGATTAGCGGCTTGTTAACGCCACTTCCAGAACACGCGGCCGGGCGATTGACAGGGTCGTTTGCGACCGGGCCGCTACGCGGATGATAGCGGACGTGGGCGGCGGCGTCCTCGGGGAACCGCCGGGGACTCCGCGCTCGTCCGAACCCGCTGCGCCAGCGGGCGGCCGCGTGGCGCATGTCCGAACCCGCTGCGCCAAACAGCGGGCCGGACGCCGACCCAGCCGCGCAAGGCGGAGGTGCGACGCACGACGGCGGCCGGGGCCGTGCCCCCCGCCGGCGCAGGGAGGTGCAGATGGCGCACTCCGGAGCACAGCCACCCCCGGCTGTGCCTGGAGTGAATGGAGCACAGCCGCCCCCGGCTGTG
>CAYOHG010000654.1:0-1994 GCA_964403685.1 uncultured Planctomycetales bacterium | reverse complement strand
GCGCTGGCCGAGCTGCTGCGGATCGAATCCAGCCGGCTGAACATCAAGGGGGTTCAGCTCTACAGCGCCTGGCTGCGCGACGCGATTCAGCGCGACGTGCCCGTCGATCGCATGGTGCGTGAACTTCTGACCGCGCAGGGCGGCAACTACCAGAATCCGCCGGCGAATTTCTGGCTGATCGAGAGCAACCCGACCGCGATGGCCGAAAACGTCGCCCAGGCGTTCCTGGGAATCCGCATCCAATGCGCCCAGTGCCACAATCATCCCTTCGAGCGCTGGACGATGGACGACTACTACGCGTTCGCCGCGTTTTTTACGCAGACCGGCCGCAAGACCGGCGAGGATCCGCGCGAGACGATCGTTTTCAACAGCGCCGGCGGCGAGGTGAATCACCTGACACGCGGCGTGCCGCTTGCGCCGCGCGTGCTCGGTGGGCCCGCGGCCGAGATTCCCGCCGGCGGCGATCGCCGCGCCGTGCTGGCCGAGTGGCTGACGCAGGCCGACAATCCCTGGTTTGCGCGCTGCGTGGTCAACCGGGTCTGGGCGCATTTCCTGGGGCGCGGCCTGGTCGAACCCCCCGACGACGTGCGCGTCAGCAACCCGGCGTCGCACCCCGAGCTGCTCGACCAGCTCGCGCGCGAGTTTGTGCAGAGCGGCTACAACATGCGGCGGCTGGTGAGCCTGATCTGCCAATCGCGCACGTATCAGCGGGCCAGTGCCGCCGCGCCGGACGCGATCGTCGATCTGCGGAACTACTCGCACGCCGGCGTGCGGCGACTGCCGGCCGAATTCCTGCTGGACGCCATCAGCCAGGTGACCGGCGTGCCGGAGAAGTTCGCCGGTCTGCCGCTGGGAGCGCGGGCCACGCAGATCGCCGACGCGCGCAGCGGCAGCTACTTTCTGGAGACGTTCGGCCGGCCGGCGCGGCAGTCTCCCTGCACGTGCGAGCGGCGCGGCGAGCCGACGCTCTCGCAGGCGCTGCACCTGCTCAACGGCGCAACCATCGAAGCCAAGATTCGCGCGCCGCAGGGGCAGTTGGACCGCTGGATCGAAGCGGCGTTGCCGCCCGACGAGATCGTCCGGCAGGCGTACTGGGCCGCGCTGGCCCGACCGCCGACCCCGCCGGAGCAGGAACGGGCGCTGGCGCACGTAGCCGCCGCACCGGCACCGCGAGAAGGACTGGAAGACGTGCTATGGGCGTTGCTGAATTCGCACGAGTTCGTGTTCAACCACTGATCCGGCCGAACGGCGCGCGACGGGCCGTCGCGGCGCGCAAGGCGGGTTTTGTCGTGGGCTGGTGTGTCGCGATGCTGGCGGTCAGCGGCCGCGGCCTCGCCCTGGCGCAAGAGCCCTCGACGCCGCCGGCACTCGATGAGCTGCTCGATCGCCTGGCGCAGTTTGAGCCGGCCGCGCTACAGGAGCATCTCGCCCGGCTGGAAACCGAGCAGCAACAGCTTGCGGCGCAGGCCCAGGCCGTCGGCGCGGAACTGCAAACGCTACAGCAGCAACTGGCGGAGCTGGCGGCGCGCACGACGGCGTTAGAAAAGCGCATCGCACTGCTCAAGACGTTGCTGGTAGGTCCACCGGCGCCCGCCGCCCAGGAAGCTGCACCGGCGGCGGCGCCGCAGCCGGCCATGGCACCGCCTGAGCCACCGGTCATGACTGCGCCGCCACCAATGGCGCAAGCACCTGCGCCCGCCGCGGCGGCCGAAGGCGTGCTGACCTTTGAGCAACACGTCAAGCCGATCTTCGTGGAGCGCTGCGGCGCATGCCACAACCAGGCCGAGGCGCGCAGCGGCCTGGTGCTCGACGACTACAACCAGATGCGCGCCGGCGGGTCAGGCGGGGTCGTGATTGCGCCTGGCGATCCTCAGGCCAGCCGGCTCTGGCGCCTGATCAGCCAACAGGAACAGCCCTTCATGCCGCCCAGCCAGGGCAAGCTCCCGGACGCCCAGCTTGAGACGATCCGCAAGTGGATCGAACGAGGCGCGCAC
>CAYOHG010000653.1:0-1998 GCA_964403685.1 uncultured Planctomycetales bacterium | reverse complement strand
GGTTAAGGCCGAAAGCGGCCTTCCGCGGCAGCATCAGTGCAACATCCGAGCGGCGTGCCCCTTGCGCGCTGCACCATCCCGAACGAGAGCAGCGGCATGGCGGGCGAGAGGCTCGAAGCGATCAAGCACAAGGTGATCGACGGCAGGCGCGTCGAAGCGCTCGCGGAACTGGACGCTGCGCTTGCCAGCGGTGTCGAGGCCAAGCGCATCATGACCGAGGCGCTGATTCCGGCCATGTCGATCGTGGGCGAGAAGTACTCGCGCGGGGAGTTCTTCCTGCCGCAGATGATGATCGCCGCCAAGGCGATGTCGGAGGCAATGGCGCACATCGGCCCGCGGCTGGTCCAGTCCGGCTACGATCGCAAGGGCAAGGCCGTCATCGGCACGGTGGCCGGCGATTTTCACGACATCGGCAAGAACATCGTCAAGCTGATGCTGGAAGGCAGCGGCTACGAGGTGGTCGATCTGGGCGTGGATGTCAGCGCCGACGCGTTCGTCGAGGCCGCGCGGCGCGAAGCCCCGCAATTTCTCCTGATGAGCGCCCTGATCACGCTCACGATGGAGAGCATGCGCCGCACCATCGAGGCGCTGGAGGCCGCGGGGGTGCGCGCCGCGGTGAAAGTCGGTGTCGGCGGCGCGCCGCTCACGGACAAGTTCGCCGAGGAGATCCGCGCCGATTTCTACAGCCCTGACGCCTACGGCTGCGTGGAGCGCTGCAACCAGCTGCTGCAGACCATGGGGATCCACCGATGACCCCGAGACAGCGCGTGATGAAGGCGCTCGCTCGCGGCATCCCCGACCGCGTGCCGTGGATGGAGGGCGCGGTGGACGAGTCCCTCCAGGTCAAGCTGATGGGCGGGCGGCGCGACTACACGCCGGGCGAGATATGCCGGCGCCTGGGGATGGACGCCTTCGGCTGGAGCGTGCCGAGCGGCGGGAAGGCGAAAGCCAGCCAGGATGCGTTCGCCAGCCGCGAGGTTGCCAAGGCGGCGTTCTACCGTCCGACCTCGATCACCTTCGACTTCACGCCGCCGTGGATCGCCGAGATGGGGCGCGACGGCCAGACCGGCCGCCTGTTCGTCAAGCACGGGCTGCTTACCGGACGCGACAAGCTGTCTCTGTTCGACGAGTTTCTTCCAGACCCCCGCCATCCTGCACGCTACGAGGCGGTGGCCGAGTGGATCGAGCAGTACCGCGAGGACTTCGCGGTATTCGGCCGCATCCGGCTGGGCACCGCCAGCACGATCGAGAGCATGGGCCTGGATGTGTTCTCGATCATGCTGTTCGAGGACCCCGACCTGGTGAAAGAGATCCATCGCCGCTTCTCCGAATGGTCGCTCGCGGTGGTCGAGCGGCTGAACCGCATGGGCTTCGATTTCCTCTGGGCGTTCGACGATATCGCCGACAGCAAGGCGTCCTGGGTCGACCCCGAGATGTACGAGGAATTCATCCGGCCCTACGCCGGTATGGTGGCGCAGGCGATCCGCAAGCCCTGGGTCTATCACAGCGACGGCAACCTGTTCCCGGTTCTGGACAACGTGCTGTCGCTGGGGATGAACGCCATCCATCCGATCCAGCCTTCGGCGATGGACATCAACGCGCTCAAGGAGAAGTACGGGCAGCGCGTGTGCATCGTCGGCAACATCGATCTCGACTACACGCTCACGCGCGGCACGCCCGAGGAGACACGCGCGGAGGTCAAGGACCGCATCGAGCGCATCGGCCGCGGCGGCGGCTACATCGTGAGCAGCGCGAACAGCCTGACCGATTACGTCAAGCCGGAGAATGCGCTGGCGATCGGCCGTGCGATCGAGGAGTTCGGCTGGTACGACCGGACCGCGCAGCCGGCGTAAGAGCGTGATGCAAGACAGGACCTCGAGCGTGAACGCGGCGACACGTTACGCCCCTTCCCCCCGCAAGCGCGAAGGCTGGGAAGGGGCTGCGGTGCGTGCAGCCGCGACGTTGCACCCCCACCCTAACCCTCTCCCTGCAAGGGGG
>CAYOHG010000652.1:0-1999 GCA_964403685.1 uncultured Planctomycetales bacterium | reverse complement strand
CGGCCCGCAAGGCGCTGCGCGACGCGCACCTGGGCGCCGAGCAGCTCGATCTGATCGGCACCTTCGGCACCGGCATTCCCGAGCGCGACTCGGCGGAGTCCGCCGCCATCCGCGCGACCCTCGGCGCACGGGTCGGGGGGGTGCCTGCACTGAGCATCAAAGGCGGACTGGGCAACAACGGCGCCGGCAGCGGCGCGATCGATTTCATCGCCGCGGTGCTCAGCTTGTACCACAACACCGTGCCGCCGGCGATCAACAGTGATCCGACGGATCCGGCCCTGGGGCTGCGAATGGTCACCCGCGGCCCGATTGACGCACGCATCGACACCGCCTTGAGCCAGGCCTACGCTTTGGTCGGCGGTCAGAACGCCGCGCTGGTGATCCGGCGCTTTCGCGAATGATGCGGCCACGGCGAAGAGGGACTGGCGCATGGGGCCGATTCGGCTCGCGCGCCGTCCCAACCGGTTCGGCCCGTGATCCGCTGTTCGCTTGTCGACCTGTTGCATTGCTGGAGCGTCCATGCGTCGTCGCGTAGTCATCACCGGCATCGGCTGGATCACGCCGTTGGGGCACGACATCGAGGGCGTCTGGAAACGCCTGCTGAATTCGGAGTGCGGGATCGCGCGCACGACGATCTTCGACGCCAGCGCCTATCCGACCACCTTTTCGGCCGAGGTGAAGGACTTCGACCTGCGCAGGTTCCTGGGCGACCGTTTCGACAACCACAAGACCGCCAGCCGCAATGTCGGTTTCGCCCTAGCTGCGGCGGAGATGGCCTGGCAGTCTTCCGGGCTGGGCGCCGGCGTGAACATCGACCCCGAGATGTTTGGTATCTACCTCGGCGCCGGCGAAGGCCCGATTGACACCGCTCACTTCATTGCCGCCGCCGTCGCCGGCTGGGATCCGCAGACCCGCCAGCTTGACGCGATGAAGTGGGCCGAGCGGGCGTACGCCACGATGACATGCAGCCGCGAATTCGAGCAGGATCCCAACTGCGCCGCCGGCCACCTGGCGTTCCGCTACAACGCTCAGGGACCGAGTCTGAACACCTTGACCGCCTGCTCAGCCAGCACGCAGGCCATCGGCGAAGCCACCGCCATCATTCAGCGCGGGGATGCCGATGTGATGATGACCGGCGGTGCTCACAGCATGATCCACCCGCTGGGCGTCACCGGATTCAACCGGCTGACGGCCCTGAGCACGCGAAATGACTCGCCGCAGACCGCCTCGCGCCCGTTCGACCGCACGCGCGACGGCTTCGTGCTGGGCGAAGGCGCCGGCATTCTCATTCTCGAAGAATACGAATTCGCACGCCGCCGCGGCGCGCGTATGCTCGGCGAACTGATCGGCTACGGCTCGACCGCGGACGCCTTCCGAGTTACCGATATTCATGAAGACGGCCGCGGGGCAATCGCCGCCATGCGGGCCGCGCTGGACGACGCCGGGCTGACCCCCGACGCGATCGACTACGTCTCCGCGCACGGCACCGGAACGGAGGAGAACGACAAGCTCGAAACGCGCGCCATCAAGGCGGTGTTCGGCGAAAACGCCCGCAACGTTCCCGTCAGCAGCGTCAAGAGCATGCTCGGCCACCTGGTCGCCGCCGCCGGCGCAGTCGAGCTGATTACCTGCGTGCTGGCAATCCGCGACCAGGTCCTGCCGCCGACGATCAACTACCAGAATCCCGACCCGAACTGCGATCTGGACTACGTTCCCAACGTCGCCCGCAAGGCGCGCGTCCGCACCTGCCTGAGCAACAGCTTCGGCTTCGGCGGACAGAACGACACGCTTATTCTGCGCACCGTCGAATAGTCCGCGTGCCGCGCCGCGGATGCGACCGCATCAAGCGGTCCCGGTCCGCGCCAGCTCGTTCCGCATGGCGTCGCGCAGCGCTGCCTGTTCTGTGACCGGCAGCGTGCGTTTCGCCGCGTCGGGGCGTTTCCAGATCGTCTGGCCCCACCAGCCGTCGTCGGGGTAGCGCGGAATCACGTGTACGTGC
>CAYOHG010000651.1:0-2001 GCA_964403685.1 uncultured Planctomycetales bacterium | reverse complement strand
CCAGATCGACGTGTCGGTCGAGGCCGGCAACGAAGGCACCGGCCTGCAAATCCTCGGCCCGTCTTCGGAGGCGATCGAGAACGGCCATCCGCTCACCGGCATCATGGGCCGGCATCTCACGCTCATGTTCACGCCAGACCAGGCCGCGGCCTTCTACCGGCGCTGCTCTCTCAACGGGCTCGAACACGTCCTGATGCTGGCGCCGACCCGCCGCAACAATCACGGCGAGTCGCCCGCGCACGACTTTGCGTGCCAGATGGGCAATTCGAGCAACAAGAGCTCGCTGGTCTATCCAGTGATGCTCGGGGCCAACGGGCGCTTCCCGAACTGCACCGGGTCGCAGGGCAACGAGGACCCGATCAGGAACACGAGCGAGGTGATCGGCGCGCTGGTGGTGCCGAATGCGGACGCGACGCGCGGCAGCAACGGCTTTACCTTCGGCATGCCGTCGAACAATCCCGGCGCCAATTCGCGCGGCGCATCACCGGCTCTGCAGGGATACGACTTCCGCACCGCGCGTGCGATCGGCGCGCTCAACTGGGACACGCCTGACAGCGAAGAAACCCCCGAAGACGACAGCCGCTACTACGCCTCCAATTGTTTTGCGGACGCGCCGGCCTCGCTCACGCAGGCGAGCGCTGCCGGGAAGTCGCAAGGCTATCCCGATTACGGCACCGGCGCGGGTCCACTGCCGACCGGCCGAAACGCGCAATACATGATCAAGATCGATCGCGCCGGCGCGCTGCCGGCCAACCGGCCGTCGTGGATCGAGGAGAAGATCGCGGCCTATCTCGCCGGGGACCTGCTCGAATTCAATCGCTTCGGCACGGCGCAGGTGCCAGACACCGAACTGAGCGCCGACAATTTCTCGATCGACGGTCTCGCAGCGATCGGGCAATGGCCGGCGCCGACGGTGCGCGCCTTTGCCGACCTGCCGGACGGGAGCGACTGGGAAGGCGCCGTCGGCACCAAGAAGACCATCGACTGGTACTGGCCGCGCTACATGGCGCTGCGCGACGCCTTCGAATAGCGCGCCGGCATGTCGACCCTGCTCGCGCAGATCAACGGTCTGCTCGACGTGCTTCCTGCGCGCGAGCGCGATGCGCTGATCAAGGACGGGCAGGGGGCGACTGCCGGCTTCTCCTGGGTGCCCAATCCGGGCCCGCAGACGGACGCCTTCTTCTCGGAGGCCGACGAGCTCTTCTATGGCGGCCAGGCCGGCGGCGGGAAATCCGACCTGCTGATCGGCATCGGGCTGACGGAGCATTTCGACAGTCTGATCCTGCGGCGCGTCAACGACGACGCCAAGGAGCTCGCGGAGCGAGGCCGTGAGATCGCAGGCCAGGCCGGACGCTTCAACGGCCAGAACTGGACGCTGCGACTCGGAAAGCGGCGCATCCGCTTCGGCGGCTGCAAGGACGAGAAGGACAAGGAGCGCTACAAGGGCCGCGCCAAGGACCTGTACGGCTTCGACGAGATCTCGGATTTCACCGAGACGCAATTCCGCTTCATCACCGCCTGGAACCGATCGAGCAAGGAAGGCCAGCGCTGCCGCGTGGTCTGCACCGGCAACCCGCCGACCAGGCCCGAGGGTCTCTGGGTGCTGCGCTACTGGGGACCCTGGCTCGACCCCAAGCATCCGCGGCCCGCGAAGCCCGGCGAGCTGCGCTGGTTCACGGCGGGGCCGAACGGCGAGGACGTCGAGGTCGACGGCCGCGGCCCGCACCTGGTCAACGGCGAGCGGGTCTACGCGCGCTCCCGCACCTTCATCCCGGCGAAGCTCGCCGATAATCCGGATCTGACGCGCACCAATTACCGCGCCTCGCTCGACGCGCTGCCGGCGGAGCTGCGCGCGGCCTATCGCGACGGCAATTTCTCGGCCGAACTGAAGGACGACGACTATCAGGTGATCCCGACCGCCTGGATCGAGGCGGCGATGGAGCGCTGGACGCCGCAGCGGCCGCCCGAATTCGCGATGACCGCGATGGCGGTCGACGTCGC
>CAYOHG010000650.1:0-2008 GCA_964403685.1 uncultured Planctomycetales bacterium | reverse complement strand
CTTCTCGATGGTCCGTATCAGAACATCCTAAGGCGCGAGAGCCCGAATGCCGAGTTCAACGCTCGTGACGTAGTCCTCGAGGCGTGCGTCGCGGCGACACCCGCCCGTGCGCGGCTTGACGAGTTCCGTGCCGAGTGGCACGCTAGCAGGCTTCGAAAACCCCGCGCCGAGCACGAATACGATTCTCATGGAGCGCCCCGTTCGGCGGTCGATGCCTCCGAACCACCGAGACTGTGCCTTTCCTCCGCGTCCGGCTCTCCGTCGGTCAGCCCCTGGCGCTGTGCCGGCCAGCGCTTCGAGTAGAACTTCCGGCCCAGCAGCTTCAGGCAGATGTGCACGGAAAACGCCCCGACCACCGCGCCGGCCAGCACGTCCGAAAGGTAATGCCGGTCGTTCAGAATGCGCTCAAACGCCACGCACGCCGCGAAGAAGTAGAACACGCCGCGGGCCTGGGGAAAATAGATGCCCAGCAGCGTCGCGAGCGTGACGGCGGCGGTCGTGTGTCCGCTGGGGAAGGAATGGAAGCGGCCTTCGAGCTCGAACGAATCGAAGTGCAGCGGGCCGATGTCGTTGGACGGCCGGGCCCGCCCGATCGCCCATTTGGCCGCGTGCGTCAGCGCGGTCGAAACCAGCAGCGGCAGGATGAAGCCGACTATCAGCCGCCCGCGATTTGGATAGCACGCCAGGATCGCGAGGATATTCAGGTAGATGGATGACGCGAGCAGCAGCTCAAAAGGCCGGGTGATGGCGCGGCGCACGTTCGGCGCCGTCATCCAGTCGGTGAGCTGCTGATCGATGAACAGGGCGCCGGCGGAGGCGAGAATCCCCAGCAGCAGGATTCGCCAGGGGAATCGCTGGGCCGGCCCGGTCATTGACGGCAGGGGCGAATTCGACGGCGACAGGTCGCTCACGAAGTCGATCCTCAATCGGCCAGGCGGCAGGAACGATCCGGCCGCCGCGGGCAACCCACGGCGGCCGGAAGTGTACTCCTGAACGGATGTTGCGGCCGAGCCGGAGGAGCTACTCGACCGGCGTGACGTTCATGGCCTTGGGGCCCTTCGGGCCGTCGGCCATCTCGAACTCCACCGCCTGCCCCTCGCGCAGGGTGCGGAAGCCGTTGGCCTTGATCTCCGTGTGGTGCACGAAGACGTCCGGCCCGCTCTCGGCCTTGATGAACCCGAAACCCTTCTCATCATTGAACCACTTGACTGTACCGCGCTGCATAACGCAATGCCTCAACTGCGGAGACTTCGAGCCGCCGACGGGACATGCGTCGACGAACGCCGATACCGGCTGGCATCTCCTGGGAAAACGCCGACGGCCTCGAGGCGCATAGATTCGGGCCGAAGGCGTCGCTTGTCAACCGGGCGAAGTCGTCGGCGTGAGCGGTGAACGGCTGGGATCGCGCTCCGCGAGACCGACCGATTGGACCCATCGACGGCTTTATGATAAAGTGGACGTCGCATGGATGTTCGCAGACGGCGGCCTTCGATTGCGCGCCGTGGGGAGGATGTCTCGTGGCTCGGAAGTCTACTCAGCCTGGGGATCAGGGAGCTTCGACTCCTGGGAAACCGTCGCGTACCGCTCCGGCCCGTCGCCCGCGCACCAATTCAGATCCAACGTTCGGCGATGCGCACGTGGACTCCGCCGTTGCGTCCGGCGGTTCCGCGGAGCCGACCGAGGCGGAAATCCGTCAGCGGGCGTTTGAGATCTACCAGCGGCGGCGCGGCGGGCCCGGCGATCCGTTCAGCGATTGGGTTCAGGCCGAACGCGAGCTGCGCGCCGAGCGCCAGACGCCGGTGGCGGCGCTGCGCTAACAGCCCGTTCGAACGCTGACTTGTACATCTGAACCAGCTCGATCGCATAGAGGAAAGCCACAGCCGGGGGCGGCTGTGCTCCAATCGCACAGAAAGACACAGCCGGGGGCGGCTGTGCTCCATGTGCACGAAAAGACACAGCCGGGGGCGGCTGTGCTCCAATCGCACAGAAAGACACAGCCGGGGGCGGC
>CAYOHG010000649.1:0-2018 GCA_964403685.1 uncultured Planctomycetales bacterium | reverse complement strand
GATCGACAACCCGCTGGCGTGCAATGACTGTCATCTGATCGAGTCCGGCGGCAGCAACGGGCGGCTCACGCCCGGCGACGCGATGGGCTCGCCCCAGAGCATGAAGATCGCGCAACTGCGGAATGCCTACGAAAAGATCGGCGCCGACCGCCACTCGCAGTCCGCCAACAAGGGCTTTGGTTTCACGCACGCCGGCGTAGACGTCGATCTGGTCGACTTCCTCAGCCGTCACGTATTCGTGTTCCCGCGCGACCCGCTGGGGGACAAGATGCGCCGCGACCTGCAAGCTTTTGTCATGTGCTTCCCCACCGGCACGCACGCCGGCGTCGGCGAGCAGGTCTTCCTCGACGGCGTGCACTTCGATCTCGACCTGCTGCACAAGCTCGAGTCGTTTGAAAACATGGCCGATCTGGGCCAGGTCGGCTTCGTGTTCAAGGGCCGGCTCAACGGGGAGAACCGCGGCGGCGTCTACCTCGGCAACCACGTCATGAAGCTCGACCGCGCCGCCGACGCGCTGACCACCACGGAAGATCTCGTTCTGCAATCCGGCGTCGGCAGCGAGATGAACTTCATGCTCGTGCCAGCCGGCTCGCAGTGGCGCATCGGCGTCGACCGCGACGAAGACGGGATTCTCGACGGCGACGAGTAACGCGCGGCGACTCAGAAGCCGAGTTGAATCATGCCGCCGCAGGCCAGCAGCGCCAGGCCGGCGGCGGCATGCGAATAGCGCGCCAGCGGCCCGAACCGGGCGGCGGACAGGCCGTAGTAGCCCACCGCGACGGTCCCCAGCATGGTCGCAATCGTGCAGGCGCCGAACACGATCGCCACCAGCGCGACCGCCCACCAGGCATGCTGAGACGCCGGATACATCAGCAACGGGATCAATGGCTCGCACGGCCCGAACACGAAGATCGTGAACAGCACCCAGGGGGTCATGCGCGCCCCGCCGTCCGCGTGCACGTGCGCGTGGTCGTCGTGATGATCGTGCGTGTGCGTGTGCACGACCCCGCCCTCGTGAGCATGCCAGTGAGAGTGCGGGCGATTGCGCCAGGCCTGTCGCAGCCCCCAGATGAAATAGGCCAGCCCGAACCCCAGCAGCAGCCAGCCGGCCAGCTCGCCGCGAAAGCTCTCGAACCACTCCAGACCGGTCAACGCCCAGCCGAAAAGCACCCCCAGCCCGCCCAGCAGAATCGAGCTGCCCACGTGCGCCGTCCCGCAAAGCGTCGCGACCCGCAGCGTCTTTGCAATCGACCAGTTGCCCACGCGCGCCATCGCGATGAACGGGACGTAGTGGTCGGGTCCGGTGATCGTGTGGATGATGCCCAGCGACGCCGCCGTTGCCAGAAGAATCGGGATCGACGGATCGTTCATGGGGATCGGGGCTCGGCCAGGGCGCGCAGGACTTCAGCCCGACACTTCTCCAGCGAAACGCCGAGCTTGTTCAGCACGACTTGGGCGGTGCTGCCCTCTTCGCGCAGCAGCCCGAGCAGCAGATGCTCCGTGCCGATCTGCTTGCTCTCCAACTGCGTGGCTTCATCGATCGCCAGGGCCACGACGTTGCGGTAATGCGGCGAGCCCGGCAGGCGGCCGAAGACCCAGGTGTCTTCCATCTGCCGTTCCAGCACCTCGTCCACCATCCTGCGGGCGCGGGCCTCGTCGACTTTGAGTTTTTTCAGGACCGTGGACGCGACGCCATCGCTCTCCCGCAACAGCGCCAGCAGGATGTGCTCGGTGCCCACGTAGTCGAGCCCGTACTCATAGGCGATTTCCTGGGCCACCTTCTTGAGGACGTGGTCGCAGGCCTTGTCGAGGCGCGGGTACGACATCAGACGCTCCCCTACGCGTTCAGCCAGTGCGTAACCCACTTATAGCCCAACGACAATAGCGCGACAAGCACCGTGAAGACCAGCGTCAGCTTCAGCAGCCGCAGCCGGTGTCGCAGCTCCGCATCGCGCAACTGCTGGAACTGCTGATGTACCTCCGCGATCTTCTCGTCGATGCGGCCCTCGATCTCATCC
>CAYOHG010000648.1:0-2019 GCA_964403685.1 uncultured Planctomycetales bacterium | reverse complement strand
CGGACGTGCAAGTGCGGCATGAAAGCAAGGATCTTCGCGTCGGCGGGCAGTCGCACGCTGGCGGTCTCCTGGTGGTTGCTGGCGCCGGGCGGGATCTCGATACGGAGGTTGGCCACGGCGGCGGTGCGGATGACGTGCACGGGCGTCTGGTTGCTGTACACCAGGCCGATCTTGAGCTGGTCTTTGGTGGCTTTGCCATTGGGGGTGTAGTGGATCTGGAACAGGAGGACCGCGCCCTTGGGCAGGCGCTTGGCCATCCCCTCGGGGAAGATCACCGAGTCGTTGCCGGGGACGTACGCAGCCCAGTGGCCGCGGGACTCGTGAAGGGCCGACCGGCGGCGCAGCGCGGGGTCGCTTAGCGCGGCCTCGGGCAGCACAAAGACCAATACGTGGTGCACGACCGACTTGTCGGTCGGGATGATCTGCATGGCGCGGACCCACCTGTCCTCGCTGAGCCGCGTCGGCACCATCACGTTCTGGTAGGGCATCGTGCCTTCGGCTTTGATGGCGATGGGCTCAGGCAGCTCGAAGACCGCGTCGGGTGTGCCGATGGTCCATTCGCTGTTGGTGTACCTACGTGGCAACGGCAGGTCCCGTTCATCGCCCTTCGGCTTGCCCGCGCCGACCCACGAGGCGATCGCGTCCTTCTCGGCTTGACTGAGTGAGCGGTCGTTGGCCCACGGACTTTCAAGCGGGGTGCCGTCCCTGTCCGCGTGCGGCGCGGCGAACCACGGTGGCATGATGCCTTCCTGCGTTACCGTGCGGATCATGGACGCGCGGCGGGAGACCGCGTCGAACGTCTCCAGGCTGAACGGCGCGACGCCGCCCGATCGGTGGCACTCGATGCAGCTATTCTGAATGATGCGGGAGACGTCGCGGGTGTATGTGATCGGCGCGGGCTTGGGCGAGGCGGCCTCGGCCGGCAGTTCGATTGCGCAGCCAGGCGACGATGTCGCTGAGATCGTGGGCGACTTGCCCGCGAGGGCGGCATCGAGCGCGGCTTCGAGGAACCGCTGCCGCGGGGCGTTGTGCGAGAAGCCCACGCCGTACTGGTCACTCACCGCGCCGCGATAGACGAGCGTGTTGCCCGCGTCAACGACGAAGACCTCGGTAGTGGTCTTGGCGTGCAGCATCGCCGCCAGCGCGTGCTTGTCATCTTTCAGATACAGGCCCTTGAACCCCAGGTCCTTGACCTGCTCGCGCATCTCATCGGCGGTGTCCGTGCCGCTGACGTTGACATACACGAACTTGACGCCCCTGCTCGCATAGGCGGCTTCGATGCGGGCCAGCGACGGCGCGAACTTCTTGCACAGGGGGCAGGTGACGTTGGTGAGCGCGATGACGGTCAACTTCTCGCCCCGACCAGCGCGCCACGAGACCGTCTTGCCGCTCAGGTCTGTGCCGCTCGCGTCGGCGACGTAGCGGCCGACGCCCAGATCCCTCGCATCTCGCGGTGAAGGCGGGGCGATCACGCTGTCGCCGGGCATGGAGGCGGGCGTGCCGCTGGGTGGGAGCATGCCTGCGCCTAACGCGGACATCGCCGCAATGACGATCAGACTGAACCAGACGAGCGCACGGGCACTGTTCATGATGGAATCCTGCGCGCAGACATACCTACAGGATAAGGAACGTCAAAGGCCTCGATGTATTGCTCTGGCATGGCTGGTAAGGTCCTGAGGACATTCGCCGCCGCATGCGATCAGCCGTCCATGCCCACGGATATCGGCCGTAGATGCCGATCCAGTTCTACCCAAGGCTCGAAGTCCTGCAAGACCCGGACAAGCCCACGGGCGGCGCGTTCGCTCCCGTCACCGATCGCGAGGTCGATGCGATGGGCACTGTCCGGCTTCCATCGTTGATCCGTCCGGATGAGAAGCCGGCGGACCGAGGCGCACTCGACCATGCGGTGGCTCAGGGTCTCAGCTTTGCGTTCGTTCTTGATGGCGTTGCCGAAGTCCTCCGCCCAAGGTGGTGCGGAGTCGCGGGCATTTCCGTATTTACCCTTCCCCCCAGATTGTC
>CAYOHG010000647.1:0-2020 GCA_964403685.1 uncultured Planctomycetales bacterium | reverse complement strand
TGACCTGACCCCTTGTTTCTCCTCCACGGCGTGCTGGAATCCCGACCATCAGGAAGGGACCGGAATGAAGCGCAGCAGGTTCACCGAGGAACAGATCATTGGGATCCTCCGGGAGCAGGAGGCCGGCGTCAGCGTGGCGGATGTCTGCCGCAAGCACGGCATGTCGACCGCGACGTTCTACGCCTGGAAGTCGAAGTACGGCGGCATGGACGTCTCCGACGCCAAGCGGCTGAAGGCGCTTGAGGAAGAGAACGCGAAGCTCAAGCGCCTCTACGCCGACGCCATGCTCGACAACACGGTGCTGAAGGACCTGCTGGGAAAAAAATGGTGACGCCCGCCGCAAGGCGCGAGGCTGTCGCCCATGCCGTCGGGACCCATGGCATGAGCGAGCGGCGGGCGTGCGCCATCCTCGGAGCGGATCGCAGCTCGGTCCGCTACCGCAGCACCCGGCCGGACGATGCGGCCCTGCGGGCGCGGCTGCGCGAGCTCGCGGACCAGCGCCGCCGGTTCGGCTACCGGCGGCTGCACGTGCTGCTGCGTCTCGAGGGCCATGGCCTGAACCGCAAGAAGACCCAGCGGCTCTACCGTGAGGAGGGCTTGGCGGTGCGGCGGCGGAAATCCCGCCGGCGGATCGCGGTCGCGCGCACGCCGATCCCGGCGCCGGAGGGGCCGAACAGCCGCTGGTCGGTCGATTTCGTGCATGACCAGCTCGCCTCCGGCCGGCGGTTCCGGGTCCTGAACGTCATCGACGACGTGACCAAGGAATGCCTCGCGGCCGTCCCCGACACCTCCCTGTCGGGCAAGCGCGTGGTTCGAGAGCTCGAAGCGCTGATCGCCCGGCGCGGCAGGCCTGGGGTCATCGTCAGCGACAACGGCACCGAGTTCACGTCGAGCGCGGTGCTGAAGTTCACTCAGGACCACAAGGTCGACTGGCGCTATATCGCCCCCGGCAAGCCGACCCAGAACCCTTTCGCCGAAAGCTTCCAGGGCCGGATGCGCGACGAATGCCTCAACGAGCACTTGTTCTTCTCGATGAACCACGCCCGCGCCGTGATTGGCGGCTGGGTCCACGACTACAACACCGCACGCCCGCACTCCTCGCTGGGCTATCTCACCCCCGCAGCCTTCGCCGCAACGTTGCACCCGCAACGGGCATCGACGCTGCGCCACCTGAAAAGCTCCGCGCCGATGCCCGTTGCTCACGGCCACGGCGCGCGCAATTCTCAACCCGCGATTCCAGTCGCCGCCGGATGAGCGACAGGGGTCAGGAACAGGCCCGCCACTTGTAGAACGTCGCGCTGCTGATCCCATGCTCCCGGCACAGCTCGGGCACGGGCATCCCGCCCTCCGCCTGACGCAACACGCCCATGATCTGGGCTTCAGTGAAACGGCTCTTCTTCATCGGAATCTCCTCGTCCATCCTGCCGAGAAAATTCCACGTCCGCATCCCCTTAACCATGGGGAGGATTACCGCCGCGCCCCATCCCCATTCATCAGCCCGCAATGACCCGCCCTCGAGGCGGGTTTTTTCGTTTTCGGAGGACCCCATGACCACGACCTTCTACAACCACTGGCGCGATGTGCCCGAGAGTGCCTGGCGCTGGCCCAACTTCTCGCCCGCCGAGATCGCCTGCCGGGACACTGGCAAGCTGCTGATCAATGAACCGGCGCTCGACAAGCTGCAGGCGCTGCGGGACCGGCTGGGCAAACCGCTGATCGTCCGTTCCGCCTATCGCAGCCCCGAGCACAACAGTGCCGTCGGCGGCGCGACCCGGTCGAAACACCTCGACGGCGCCGCATTCGACATTGCAATGGCGAACCACGACCCCGTGGCCTTCGAGACCGCGGCGCGCGAGGTCGAGTTCCTCGGCTTCGGCTTCTACCCGCGATCAGGGTTCATCCATGTCGATCTCGGGCCCGCGCGTCAGTGGGGCGAGCGGTTCCCGGTCCGGGAGACCGCATTCGCAGCCGAGACGCCGCCCGCGCGCGAAGTGCTGGCCGACAGCCGCACCATGAAGGG